>NZ_BCBT01000074.1:0-25863 GCF_001320965.1 Pseudomonas sp. NBRC 111143
CTGGCCGTCCAAAACAGCGACTGAAAAACCGATCTGTATCGCAATCAACCGCGCGCCAACTCGGCCAGATGCGTCGTGGCCTCCTCGCTCTTGAGCACCAGTACATCCCCCTCGAGTGAATCAAGCACCACCTCGGCGGTGTTGCCGATCAAGGCGCCAGATATCCCCGTGCGCGCCACGGTACCGACGATGGTGACCACCGCATCGATCTGTTTCTCGGTATAGGGAATCAGTACATCGGCAGGCCCCTCGGCGACATGCAGGCGATCTTCGCTGATATCGAACTCCGCCTGGAATGCCGAGCACGCTTCGCGGTAGCGTTTTTCGATGGTTTCGCTGAGCTGATACACCGGGTCGGACGCCGACAGCATCGGCGAGGGATGAGCGCTGATCACATGCAGCTCGCCTTTGGCCAGGCTGGCGATCGCATAGCCATGGTCGATGATGCTGGCATGTAGCCGCCGATGATCCCCGTCCTGATTCCCCACATCCACCGCTGCGAGGATCTTGCCGCCGGTCCAGGGCCGTTCGCTTTTGACCATCAGCACGGCGCAGGGGCATTGGCGCAACAGTTTCCAGTCGCTGGGTGTGAGCAGCGCCTTGCGCAGCGGATTGTCCGGACGATGCTCCTTGATCACCAGTTCGCACCCTTCGGCTTGCTGCACACTGATAATCGACTCATGCAGCGTGTCATGCCAGGCCTGCTCATGGGTGACATTGTCGTAGCCATCATCATGCAGTTGGCTACTGAGCAGGCTGAGCAGGGCGCTATGGTCCTGCTTCTTGTCGCACATCAGCAGATGCAGGCGTGCGCCGGTCACCCCGGCGATCAGCTTGGCCCGGGTCAAGGCCCGGCTGTGGGCGTGCTCGGGGTCGAGTACGACGAGGATGCTGCGAACGGCTTGCATGGGCATGACTCCGTTGGGATATGAAGGCCAATGCCTGACTATAGTCGGCGGTCTGTGTCGCGCCGTTTGACGTGTATCAAGCATAGTCGCTGGCGATCGGCATCGCCCTCGGTATAATCCGCGCTCCTGCGATGCTACCCAGCTGTGAGCTTATGTCCCTGACCCCTGAAATCGACGCCTTCCTTGGCTGCCCTACGCCTGACGCCTGGATCGAAGCGGCGCTCGCCGACCAGGAAACCCTGCTGATCGACCACAAGAACTGCGAGTTCAAGGCCGCCAGCACCGCGCTCAGCCTGATCGCCAAGTACAACACTCATCTGGACTTGATCAACATGATGTCGCGCCTGGCTCGTGAGGAACTGGTGCACCATGAACAGGTTCTGCGTCTGATGAAGCGTCGTGGCGTCCCCCTGCGGCCTGTGTCGGCAGGACGATATGCCTCGGGCTTGCGCCGCGTCGTGCGTGCTCACGAGCCGGTCAAGCTGGTCGATACCCTGGTCGTCGGCGCTTTTATCGAGGCGCGCAGCTGTGAGCGTTTCGCAGCGCTGGTGCCACACCTGGATGAGGAGCTTGGCACCTTCTACCACGGCCTGCTCAAGAGTGAGGCACGTCATTACCAGGGCTACCTGAAACTGGCGCACCACTATGGTGAACAAGCTGATATCGCGCGGGTGGTGGAGAAGGTGAGGGAAGTGGAAGCCGAACTGATCAGCTCGCCAGATATGGAGATGCGCTTTCACAGCGGCATCCCGATGGCCCAGCCCGCCTGAGGGCGAGCGGGCCCGCGGGGGCGCGTCAGCTTACTGACGACGGCCGAGCAGCAAGCCGACCACCAGCCCGAAACCTGCGGAAATCGCGACGGTCTGCCACGGATGACCACCAATGTACTCCTGCGTGGCATCTACCACCGGCTGTGCCTTCTGCCCCAGACGACTGGTGGCCTGGCGTGCCTGACGCAGCTTCAGGCCAAGCTGGGCGCGCAAGGTGTCGGCTTCTTCGCCCACCAGTGAGGCGCTGTCGTCGAGAAGCTTTTCGGACTCCTCGATCAAGGCCTGCAGCTCACTGAATACCTGGTCCTTGATCTGATCGCTGTCGACTGTTGCGGTGGATTTCCTGGCCATGAACACGTCCTCGTAGATGGATTGACTTGTACAGTGGATAACGGCGTGCGTCGAAAGTTGCACCGGCATACCAGCGCCTCGCCGCTAGGTGTAAGATAGCGCTCATTTTCAAGCGGCAGGAAAGACCATGAGTTTCAATCTGGCCAACAGAGATTTCGCCGAACGCGCGCAGATCGAGGCGGAAAAAGCCCGACTGTTTCAGCTTTGGCAAAGCAACCTCGGCAAGGCCAAGGGTGAAGCAGCCCGAATGATCGCCGAGAAACCCCGACGCAAGGGCAAGTGGGCCGAATGGGTCCGTGCAGAGCTGGAGGGTATGTCGCCCCCGGAGTTCGCCGACATGGTTCGCAGCGAAGTCAACAAGATGATGGCGGCAGCCAGCGCCAACCGCTGATCCTCACCAGCCTGCACCCCCAGGCTGCGGCAGATCGAGCTTGCCTTTATCGGTGAAGCGCACCGTACCCAGCGGTCCGCCGGCCAGCTTCCCGCGCAGCACATAGGGCAATCCCTGTAGCGATTGGGTTTGGCTGAGACCATACGCCTGGCGCAAGAACGAAAATGCGGTGATGCTCACCGGGACCACGATCACCGCCTCGTCATAACGGCCGATATGCCCGCGCTGGTCGCTGACACCTGCCGCCAACGGTTGATCGTTCACTTCCAGGTTCAGTGCAATACCGTTGAAGTCCACCGGCGTCTCGTTGGGGTTCTGCACGCGTATCTTCACTGCCATGCGCAACTCCAGGTCCTGCCCGGGCAGGGGTTCGATACCGATGACATTGATGTTCAGCGGATCGCGGTTTTGCAGCAGTGCGCAGGCATTGAGAGCGAGGGCCAGCAGCAGGGCCAGGCACAGTCGGGCTGAGTTACGCAAGCAGGCGGTCATGTCAGGGGGCCTTGGCTGTAGAGGGCCCTTGAGTGTGGCAAATACAGTCCATCGGTGAAACCCTCGCTGTCGCCCCGAGCGCTTCCGGCCTGAAGGAAACATCACGAATCAACTCCATTGGTTTTCATGCTTTTGTCGCGAACCTGAAGCGCCTTAGGCTATCCAACGCTTGGGCGCGACTTTTCGTACCGGAGATGAAGGATGAAACCTACACTGCCTTTCCTCGCCATCAGCCTGCTGCTGTGCCTTCCCGCGCACGCGGCCCCCGTGCAGATGCCCTTGCTTGCCGCCAGCGACCGCAATAATCCCTACAACAGTCCGATTCAGCGCGCCAACCCCAATAGCCGCCAAGGCAGTGTGCCTGCGACGCCGCCGGTACGCGGTCCCTCGACCCAACCGATTGTGCGGCCACCTGCGTTGGACAACCGCGGCATCGGCAACGGTGACAACCTGCGCCGTCAACAACAGACCCCGAATCTGCAACCCACTCGGCCACCGCGCGATTCACAACGTGCGCCCTGAGCCTCTTGACTGGAAGGACCCCTGAATGACGTCACGTATCTGGATGACCACCCTGGCTGCAGCAGCGCTGTTCCCGCTATTGGCGCAGGCTGCCGGCGACAAGCAGTTTCCGAGCGAAGAAGGGCAGTTGACCGTCAGTACCGTTGCCGATGGCCTGGTCAACCCGTGGGCTTTGGTATTCCTGCCGGGGGGCAAGGATATGCTCGTCACCGAGCGCTCAGGCAACCTGCGCATCGTCGGGGCCGAAGGCAAGGTCGGGCCGCCGCTGTCAGGGGTGCCCAAGGTCTGGGCGCAAGGGCAGGGCGGTCTGCTGGATGTGGTGCTTTCGCCGGAGTTCAACCAGGATCGCACGGTCTACCTGTCGTATGCCGAGGAGGGCGCGGACGGCAAGGCAGGCACGGCGGTCGGACGTGGCCAGCTGTCGCAGGACCGTGCGCGCCTGGAAAACTTCACCGTGATCTTCCGCCAGCAACCCAAGCTGTCTGACGGTAACCACTTTGGTTCGCGACTGGTGTTCGACCGCGAGGGGTATCTGTTCATTGCCTTGGGCGAGAACAACCAGCGCCCCACCGCCCAGGACCTGGACAAGTTGCAGGGCAAGCTGGTCCGCATCCTGCCTGATGGCGAGGTGCCCAAGGACAACCCCTTCGTCGGCCAGAAAAATGTGCGCCCGGAAATCTGGTCGTACGGGCACCGCAACCAGCAAGGCGCGGCGCTCAACCCCTGGACAGGCAAGCTCTGGACCCACGAGCATGGCCCACGCGGCGGCGATGAGATCAACATTCCCCAGGCAGGCAAGAACTACGGTTGGCCGATCGCGACCCATGGCATCAACTACTCGCTGCTGCCTATCCCCGAGGCCAAGGGCAAGCATGTCCAGGGTATGGAAGATCCGCACCATGTGTGGGAGAAGTCCCCAGGTATCAGTGGCATGGCCTTCTACGACAGCCCGACCTTCAAGGCCTGGGATCACAACCTGTTCATCGGGGCTTTGGCCACCCAAGAGCTCATTCGTCTGCAGCTCGACGGTGACAAAATCGTCCACGAAGAGCGCCTGTTGGGGGAACTCAAGGCGCGTATTCGTGATGTGCGAGTGGGGCCGGACGGTTACCTTTACGTGCTGACCGACGCCAAGGATGGGGCGCTGCTCAAGGTAGGCCTGAGCGGGAGTTGATGGCGGATCCGGGAAACCCCCATTACCATGGCGATTTGCCCACGACCCATCGCCATGACGCCCTACGCCCTTTATCAGCAAGCCATCCTGCAGCAAGGCTTTGCCGCCGACCCTGCACAGGCTGAGGCCGTTGCCGCCCTGCAGCATTGCTTCGAGGTGCTGGAGCAGGGGCGCAGCGGCCAGGGCGTCTACCTGTGGGGCCCGGTCGGACGTGGCAAGACCTGGTTGATGGATCAGTTCCAGCAGTGCCTTGCGGTTCCTTCCCGGCGACAGCATTTTCATCACTTCATGGCCTGGGTGCACCAGCGTCTGTTTTTGCTGGCTGGCACTGCCGACCCACTGCATGCGTTGGCCCAAGCGCTGGCCAGGGATATCCGCGTACTGTGCTTCGATGAGCTGTTTGTCAGTGATATTGGCGACGCGATCATCCTGGGGCGCCTGTTTCAGGTGCTGTTCGAGCAGGGGGTGGTCATCGTCGCTACGTCCAACCAGCCGCCCGACCAGCTGTATCTCGACGGATTCAATCGGGAGCGCTTCTTGCCGGCCATCGCCGCGATCCAGCGGCACATGCAGATCGTTTCCGTGGCTGGTGAACAGGACCACCGCCTGCACCCCGGCGAACATCGCCAGCGCTACTGGATTGCCGAGGCGGGCAAGCCCGGCGCAATGGTCGAGGTATTCCGGCAACTGAGCGCGGATGACCCCGGCACCGACCAACCGTTGCAGGTCGGTTCGCGGCAGATCCAGGTGATTCGACGCAGCGAGCAGGTGATCTGGTGCCGCTTCGCCGACCTGTGCGAGCAACCGCTGGCGGCGACTGAGTTCATGGCCCTGTGTGACCGCTATACGGCCATCCTGCTGGAGGGGCTGCCAGCACTGGGCGGGGTGCAACGTGCCGGGCGCATCGCCCGCGGAACCGAGGACGGCGCCCGGCGTGTAGTGGCCGGTGATCGCCAGTTACCGGCGCTGTCGCCCCGCGATGACAGTGTGCGGCGCTTCATCGCGTTGGTCGACGAATGCTACGACCGTCGGGTCGCCTTGTACCTGGAAGCGGAGGTTGCGCTCGAAGCGCTCTACACTCAAGGGTATCTGGCGTTCCCGTTCAGGCGGACCCTGAGCCGGCTGCGGGAGATGCAACTGCAACGCTTCGCCTGAAGGAGCCGACCATGGAGCTGCTGTCGCACCATCTGCTGACCCAGGCCTACAACAATGGGTGGGCCAACCATCGCCTGTACAAGGCATGCCTGCAACTGAACCACGACGAGTTCGTCGCCCCCCGTTGCAGCTTTTTTCCCTCGATCAAGGCCACGCTCAATCACCTGCTGACGGTGGACTGGTTCTACCTCAATGCCCTGGAGTGCGAGCAGCGCGGTGAAGCCCCCGAGTCGGATGGCGAGCGCTTCTTCGAGCCTGAACAGCCGTTTGCTACCTGCACCGACCTGCATGCCCAGCAGGCCCAGGCCGACCAGCGCCTGATCGCATATTGCCGACTGTTGCGTGACGACCAGTTGCGACGCTATGTGAGTATCGTGCGGCCTGACCGGGTCCAGCGCGAGCAGCGCCTGCGCCTGCTCGCGCACCTGTTCGAACACCAGATCCATCACCGCGGGCAGGTGCATGCGATGCTCAGCGACACCTCGGTGCGCCCGCCGCAGCTGGACGAATTCTTCTGCGAGGAGGAAGCGCCCCTGCGTACGGATGATTTTGCCGAACTGGGGTGGAGCGAAGAGCAGGTCTGGCGGGCCTGACAGCTCTGCCCGCGCCATCTGTTCAGGAGCGGCCTTGTGGCCGTAGAAGGCCGCTCCCAGCTTGCCGCAAGGCGAGAGCTACTGCTGCAACCAGTTGATCAAGGCTTTGTGGAACGCTTCAGGTTCCTCGATTTGTGGGGCATGTCCCATGCCCGCGAAGGTGACCAGTTGCCCCTGGGGAATCAGCTTGGCCACCTGCGGTCCGAGCTCTGCGTATTTGCCCAGGCGGGCCTTGACCTCTGGCGGGGCGATGTCGCTGCCGATGGCGGTAGTATCCTTGTCGCCGATCAGCAACAGCGTCGGCATCTTCAAGTCCTTGAACTCATAGACCACAGGCTGTGTGAAGATCATGTCGTAGATCAGCGCCGAGTTCCATGCCACCGCCTCGTGCCCTGGCCCTTTGTTCAAGCCCACCAGCATCTGTACCCATCGCTCGTATTCCGGTTTCCAGCGCCCGGCGTAGTAGGTGTTGCGCTCGTAGTTGCGCACGCCTTCGGCATCGAGCTTGAGTTCACGCTGATACCATTGATCGACACTGCGATAGGGCACGCCCAGGGCTTTCCAGTCTTCCAGGCCGATCGGATTGACCATGGCCAGTCGCTCCACCTGCTGTGGGTACATCAGCGCATAGCGGGTGGCGAGCATGCCACCGGTGGAGTGGCCCAGCACGTTGACCTTGTCGATGCCAAGCTGTTGAAGCAGTGCATGGGTGTTGTCGGCCAGTTGCTGGAAGCTGTACTGGTAGTGCTCCGGCTTGCTCGAGGTGCAGAAGCCGATCTGGTCCGGGGCGATGACCCGATAGCCGGCCTTGCTCAGGGCATCGATGGTGGTTTCCCAGGTGGCGGCGCAGAAGTTCTTGCCATGCATCAGCACTACGCTGCGACCATTGGCCTTGCCCTGCGCAGGGACATCCATGTAGCCCATCTGCAGGGCTTGGCCCTGGGAGGTGAGAGCGAAGTGCTTGAGCGGGTGAGGGTAGGTGAAACCTTCGAGCTGTTTGCCGTAGGTGGGCGACTCGGCGGCGATGGCCGAGCTGCCGACGAGGCAGGCCAGGGCCAGGGCGGTTGCGCGCAGCATCGGGGTACTCCGTGTAGGTTCAAGTAGGAAAAGGCGACTGTAGCAGTCAGTTGACCTTCGGAACCGTGAAAGGTGTTACCCGTTGTGAAACCAGCCCAGGGTGATCATCGCGACCACCAGGTAACGTCCGGCCTTGGCCAGGGTGACCAGTAGCAGGAAGCGCCAGAATGGTTCGCGCATGATGCCTGCGATCAGGGTCAGTGGATCGCCGATCACGGGCATCCAGCTCAGCAACAGCGACCACTGCCCCCAGCGTTGGTAGCGTCGTTGCGCACTTTGCAGCTGGCTGGCGCTGAACGGAAACCAGCGTTTTTCGCGAAAGCGCTCGATCGCTCGGCCCAGCAGCCAGTTGACCAGCGAGCCGAGCACGTTGCCCAGGGTCGCTACCAGCAACAGCGTGAGCCAGGCGTCGGGGTCGCGCAGGAGCAAGCCGACCAGCACCGCCTCGGACTGCAGCGGCAGCAAGGTGGCCGCGCCAAAGGCGCTGAGAAACAGCGCCCAGAGACTGAGCATCAGTATTCGGCAACCACAGTGTCCTGGCCGTCCTGGGTCAGGCCGATGACCTGATAGGCATCCTTGTGGTCACCCATTTCCATGCCAGGTGAGCCCATGGGCATACCTGGCACGGCCAGCCCCTTGAGATCGCTGCGTTTGGCCAGCAGGCGCACCTGTTCGGCGGGCACATGCCCCTCGACGAACTTGCCGTCGATCACGCCGGTGTGGCAAGACGCCAGGCGTGGTGCGACGCCCAGGCGCTGCTTGACCGCACTCATGTTCGGCTCGACATGGTCGTTGACCGTGAAACCGTTGTCGCGCAGATGGCTGATCCACTGTTTGCAGCAGCCGCAGTTGGGGTCGCGGTAGACATCGATGACGTCGGCGGCCTGGGCCAGGCCACTGATTGCCAGCAGTCCAAAGGCCATCAGGTGTTTGTGTAGCATGGTCGAACTCCTTCAAAAACGCAGGCGCACACCTGCGACCAGACGGGTCTGCGCGGGGTCGTCGCCGTCCTCACGGGCCTGGTCGGCGCGTGTACCGTGCACGCGGTTGAAACTGACGCCGACATAGGGCGCGAAGCTGCGGGTGATTTCATAGCGCAGGCGCAGGCCAACTTAGCTTTCGGCCAGCCCCGAACCTTGTTCGCGCCCGGCGTCGTTACGGCCGAAGAAGTTGGCTTCGATGTTCGGTTCGAGGATCCAGCGATTGGTCAGCAGCATAGCGTAACTGGCCTCCAGGCGCAGCGCGGTCTGCTGTCGCTCGCCGGCATAGGCTAATAGCCCGATGATCCACCACCGTTCCTGTCAGCCAGCTGAGGCTGTCATTACAGCGTTGTCAGCCCAGGGCCTCCTGCACAGGCAGGTCGCGCATCAGCAGCCCGAATTCGAGCGATACCTGCTCCGGAACCGGCAGGTACACCAGGTGCCCGTCGCCTGGAGCCACCTCGATGGCCTGGCCTTGGCGATCACCCAACCGGTCGAGCTCGAAGTGGTAGTTGCCGCGAGGGGTCATCAGTTCGAGGGTGTCGCCCAGTGCGAAGCGGTTCTTCACCTTCACCTCGGCCAGCCCGTCGATACGCAGCCCCGTCAGTTCGCCAACGAACTGTTGGCGCTCCGAGACCGAGTTGCCGCGCTGGTAGTTCTGGTACTCGTCGTGCACATGGCGGCGCAGGAAGCCTTCGGTGTAGCCGCGCTGGGCCAGGGACTCGAGGTTGTCCATCAGGCTGCGATCGAAGGGTCGACCGGCGACGGCGTCGTCGATCGCCTGGCGGTAGGACTGCACGGCACGGGCGCAGTAGAAGTGCGACTTGGTCCGTCCTTCGATCTTCAGCGAGTGCACGCCCATCCGGGTCAGGCGCTCTACGTGTTGTATCGCGCGCAGATCCTTGGCGTTCATGATGTAGGTGCCGTGTTCGTCCTCGAACGCCGGCATCTCTTCGCCAGGGCGGTTGCCCTCCTGCAACAGGAACACCTGTTCGGTGGGCGCGCCAATGCCCAAGGTCGGTTCGCACTCACGGACGATGTCGCCGGTGGCGTTTTCCCCTGCCCGGGTCGCCTGGTACTTCCAGCGACAGGCATTGGTGCAGCTGCCCTGGTTGGCGTCGCGCTTGTTCAGGTAGCCCGACAACAGGCAGCGCCCGGAATAGGCCATGCACAGTGCGCCATGGACGAAGACCTCCAGTTCCATGTCAGGTACTTGCTGGCGGATTTCCTCGATCTCTTCCAGCGACAGCTCGCGCGACAGAATCACCCGGCTCAGGCCCAGCTGTTGCCAGAACTGCACGCTGGCCCAGTTCACTGTGTTGGCCTGCACCGACAGGTGCACGGGCATCTGTGGGAAATGCTGGCGCACCAGCATGATCAGCCCGGGGTCGGACATGATCAACGCATCGGGTGCCATCTCGATCACGGGCGCCAGGTCCTTGAGGAAGGTCTTGAGCTTGGCGTTGTGCGGCGCGATGTTGACCACCACGTAGAAGCGCTTGCCCAGGGCGTGCGCTTCCTGGATGCCCAGGGCCAGGTTGGCGTGGTCGAATTCGTTGTTGCGCACCCGCAAGCTGTAGCGCGGCTGGCCGGCGTAGACCGCATCGGCGCCATAGGCGAAGGCGTAGCGCAGGGTCTTCAACGAGCCGGCGGGGGCCAGCAGTTCGGGCTTGGCAAGAGGGTTCATGGGGGCACCGGGGCAAAAGGTGCGGATGCTACGACCGGGCCCGGAACGCGGTATTGACCTGGATCAAGCGCTGCTGATGGCACTTTTGCCTCTACGCTGTGCACTAAGGTCCAGGACAATCGAGGAAAGCCCATGAATCAAACTGCTCTACAGAACAGAGCCCTGGCCGTATTGCTGGCGCTGGTCACCATCGCATTCTTCTGGATACTGCTGCCGTACTACGGCGCGATCTTCTGGGCCGTGATCCTGGGCATCCTGTTCGCACCGCTGCAGCGCAACCTGCTGCTGCGTTTCAACCGTCGGCGCAACCTGGCGGCCGGCGCTACCTTGGCCACCTGCCTGATGATTGCGATCCTGCCGGTGATCATCATCAGTGCCCTGCTGGTCCAAGAGGGGGCAACACTGTACCAGCGCATTGAAAGCGGCCAACTGGATATCGCCGGCTACATCGAGCGCGGCAAGGACATGCTGCCGCACTTCGCCCAGAACGGCCTGGACCGCATGGGCATGGGCAATCTCGATGGCCTGCGCGACAAGATCACCAAGTGGGCGACACAGGGTAGCCAGTTCCTTGCCAGCCAGGCTTTCAGTTTTGGCCAGGGCACCTTCGACTTCCTGGTGAGCTTCGGCATCATGCTCTACCTGCTGTACTTCTTCCTGCGTGAAGGGCCGGAGCTGGCGCGCAAGGTCCGTCAGGCCGTGCCGCTGCCCGAGCAGCAGAAGCGCCGCTTGCAGCTGAAGTTCAACCGTGTGGTGCGGGCCACGGTGAAGGGCAACCTGTTGGTGGCCATCACCCAGGGCGCGCTGGGCGGCTTGATCTTCTGGGTGCTGGATATTCCCAGTGCGCTGGTGTGGGCGGTGCTGATGGCGTTCTTGTCGCTGTTGCCTGCGGTGGGTGCCGGGATCGTGTGGGGGCCGGTTGCGGTGTATTTCCTGCTGACCGGCGCGATGTGGCAGGGCATCGTGCTGACGGCGTTCGGCGTGCTGGTGATCGGGCTGGTGGACAACCTGCTGCGCCCGATCCTGGTGGGCAAGGATACGCGCATGCCCGACTACCTGATCCTGGTGTCGACCCTGGGCGGGCTGGCGGTGTTCGGCCTCAACGGCTTCGTGATCGGGCCGTTGATCGCCGCGTTGTTCATTTCCAGCTGGACGATCTTCACCGAGACCACACCGCAGGTGCAGTTGCCGTCCTGACTCGATCTACCCAAGGGCAGGAGCAGCGTAATGCTGCTCCTGCAGGGTGCAGTTCAATTAGCCCCGGCTAATCGCTATCGGAAGCTGTACGAAACCCCCGCATACATCCCGAACCCTTCTCCCGGGGTCGAGCGCGCAGCATCCAGCCCGGCATCGTCGTACCCTGGTGTCACCGTCGCGGCGTAGCGCTTGTTGGTCAGGTTGCGCAGGTCGAGCCAGGTCTGCCAGTCGCGCTTGGGCGAATCCCAGCCCAGACGCGCGCCCAGCAGGGCGTAGGCATCGGCGTGATAGCTGTTGGCGTAGTCCACCTGCACCTTGGAGGCCAGTTGCGTGTTCACCCCGGCGTAGAAACCGCTCGGCCAGTCGTAACGTAGCTCCGCCTGGTAGTAATGCATGGGGATGCCCGGCAAACGGTTGTCGCCGAAGCGGTCATCGTCGCGGTAATGGAAGTCGCTGAAGGTATAGGCCTGGCGCAGCGACAGCTTGCCACTGCCCGGCTGCTCCCACAGCGTGCTGTCCAGACCAGCTTCGATGCCCTGGTGCACGGTGGCGCTGGCGTTGAACTCCTTGAACGGCTGCCCCGGCACGATTTCCACTGCCAGCAGCTCGTGACGCACCTGCGAGTAGTACCAGGCCAGGTCCCAGCGCCCCAGCACCGAGTCGCCGCGGGCGCCCAGCTCCAGGGTGGTGGCCGTCTGGTTCTGCATCTCGATCGGTTGCGTTGCAACGGTCGAACTCCAGATCAACGACCAGGGGTGCGGTGGTTCGACGGAGCGACTGAGGTTGCCGTAGACCTGGGTCTGCGGATCGATGTCGTAGCGCAGGCCCAGGCGTGGTGCGTAGTCCCAGTCGTGCTGGCTGACCTTGCCGCCGTTGGCGGGGAAGGTGACAGCACTTTCGCGGCGGGTGTAGATCATGGCAAGGCCCGTGGTCAGCCACAGGTTGGGGACCAGCTCCAGATCGTTGCCCAGGTGCAGCACGGTGTCCGAGCCCTGGTAGCTGAAGTCGCGGCTGCGTGGGCCGAACACATCGCCATTGCGGGCGAACTGCGAGGCGCCGCTGTTGGGCAGGTGCTTGGTGGTGCGCCAGCCAACGGTGGTCTTGCTCTCGTGGCCGAACAAGGTGTCGCGACGCAGGTAGTTGAGCGTGCCGCTGACATCGGTGTAGGCCACCTTCAGGCGCATCGGGCCTTCGCGCAGGTCCATCGGGTAGTCGTGGTAGACCAGCCCGGCCTCCAGGCGTGAGTCGTCGTCGAGGAAGAAGGTGGTCTTGTTGCCCACCCAGGTGCTGCCGGGCTGGGGACGGCTGTCATCGCGGGCGAGGTAGGCGGGGTTGGCGGCGCGCGGGTGGTGCTTGATCTGCTCCTTGGTCAGACGCCCGGCCAGGTCGTTCTCGGTTTCCCGGTAGCGCAGGTAGAAGCGCGTTTCCAGATTCGGGTTGAAGCGATAGCCGACATTGGCGGCGATGCCCTTGGCACTGCCGCTGCTGTGTCGCTGGTAGCCGTCGTACTCGGCGTCGGTCAGCGCCACGTAGTAGTCGAGGTTGCCCAGCACCTGGCCAGAGCTGATGTGCCGGCGCTGGTAGCCGTGGCTGCCGACCTCATAGCGCAGTTGCAGGGGGGCGGCGTCATGGCCGGTGTGGGTCACGTAGTTGATCGCACCGCCCAGAGCCATGGCGCCCTGGTCGAAGCCGTTGGCGCCGCGCAGTACCTCGGCGCGGCTCAGCCACAAGGGTTCGAACAGCTCGTAGGGTGTCCCGCCGGGGCCGGTCAGCGGCAAGCCGTCGAACATCGTGTAAACCCCCGAGCCATGGGCGCCAGGCGCGCGGTTGATACCCGAGCCCCGGATCGACAGCTTGATCCCGTCGTTGCCCGCCGACTGGGCGAACACGCCCGGCTGGTAGGCCAGCACATCCTGGTTGCTGGCCACGCGTCCCTGGCCGACGGTTTCCATATCCACCAGGTTGCTGGCGCCAGGGATCTCGCGCAATCGTTCGGCGGCGGCCTCCTGCTCGGATTGCTGGCGGTCCTGGATCAGCACCTGTTCGAGCTCGATGCGCTCGGCGGCATGGGTGGCGGTGCTGACCAACAGGGCCAGTAACGAAAGTGGAAGGGTCGGACGCATGGGCAGGGGTTCCAGAGCGGGTGCGCAGTTGTGACGCTACAACTGTCAGACGAAGCACAGTGGTCGATCTGCAGAGCGCAGTCCTTGCGCCTGCGTGTTAGCCTTGACAGGTTCCAGCCGCTTCGGACGCCCTATGGCCAACCACAAGATCGAGATCCGCCGTCGCAATATCGAGAAGATCCTCCAGGCAGCCGAGCAGGTGTTCGCCGAACAGGGCTACGGCGTCACCTCCATGGGCGACATCGCCGAGCGTGCGCAGTTGCCGCGTTCCAACCTGCATTACTACTTCAGTACCAAGGACGAACTCTATCGAGCGGTACTGCAGGACCTGCTGGACGTCTGGAAGCAGGATGCCCTCTGTTTCGAACGCTTCGACGACCCGCGCGTCGTGCTGACCAGCTATATCCGCGCCAAGATGGGGCACTCGCGCTCGCGGCCGCTGGGCTCGAAGGTCTGGGCCGAGGAAATCCTCCATGGCGCGCCGCTGCTGGGAGGCAGCCTGGACGATTCGCTGGTGCCTTGGGCGCAGTTGAAGGAAGCCAAGATCCGGCGGTGGGTGGAGGAGGGGCGCATCCTCCCGGTCGAGCCGTCGGCGCTGCTCTACATGATCTGGGCTTCGACCCAGCATTACGCCGATTTCGGTTATCAGGTGGCTTTGCTCAATGATGGGCAGCCGCTGTCGGACATGGCGTTCGAGCGGGCGGTGCAGACGGTGACCAGCGTGATTCTGCGGGGCATCGGGCTGGAGCCTTGAGCCTGCCGGGGTGCCTGACAACCCCGGCGAGGGATCTTGCAGGGTTCAAAATCTGAAGGCCAGCCCAGGTCAGCTCGCTTCACGGTAGGGGTTGCGCGGATCCTGGGTCCAGTTCAGGTACGGCTTGCCGGTCTCCTGCGCCACCATGTCGATGCAGTTTTCAACCGGGCAGGTGATCTGGCACAGGTTGCAGCCCACGCATTCGGCCTCGATCACGCTGTAGACGTGCGTCCCATCGGCCTGCAGGGTGTTGGCGATGGCCTGGTGCGAGGTGTCTTCGCAGGCGATGTGGCAGCGTCCGCAACCGATGCAGGCATCCTGGTCGATATGCGCCACCGACTTGTAGTTGATGTCCAGGTACTTCCAGTCGGTGGTGTGCGGTACGGCCTGGCCGCGGAAGGCTTCCAGGGTGCGGTGTCCGTGCTGGTCCATCCAGCGCGCCAGGCCATCTTTCATGTCTTCGACGATGCGAAAACCGTGCAACATCGCCGCCGTGCACACCTGCACCGCGCCGCTTCCCAGTGCGATGAATTCCGCGGCATCGCGCCAGTTGCCGATACCACCGATGCCACAGATCGGCAGGCCACGGGTTTCAGGATCGCGCGCGATCTCGGCGACCATGTTCAGCGCGATCGGCTTGACCGCCGAGCCGCAGTAACCGCCGTGGGTGCTCTGGTCACCGACGATGGGGTGGGCGACCATGCGGTCCAGGTCGACACTGGTGATCGAGTTGATGGTGTTGATCAGCGACACGGCATCGGCGCCGCCTCGATGTGCGGCGCGGGCCGATTGGCGGATGTCGGTGATGTTGGGCGTGAGCTTGACGATCACCGGCAGTGAGCAATACGTCTTGCACCAGCGGGTGACCATTTCCACGTATTCCGGCACCTGGCCGACCGCCGCGCCCATGCCGCGCTCGGGCATGCCGTGGGGGCAGCCGAAGTTCAGTTCGATGCCATCGGCGCCGGTGGCTTCGACCAGCGGCAGGATGAACTTCCACGACTCCTCGACGCACGGCACCATCAACGACACCACCAGCGCCCGGTCGGGCCAATCCTTCTTAACTTGGGTGATTTCACGCAGGTTGATCTCCAGCGAGCGGTCGGTGATCAGCTCGATGTTGTTGATGCCCTGCACCTGGCGGTTGGCGCCGAAGTGCGCGGAGTAGCGCGACGACACGTTGACCGCCGCCGGGTCCTCGCCGAGGGTTTTCCAGACCACGCCACCCCAGCCCGCCTCGAAGGCGCGAACCACGTTGTAGGCTTTGTCGGTCGGTGGCGCGGACGCCAGCCAGAAAGGGTTGGGTGCCTTGATACCGGCGAATTCGATGGACAGATCGGCCATTTACGCTGCCTCCACATTGAGCATGAGTTGGGCATGGATGGCTTCGGCGGCCAGCTTGCCATGTTGCACGGCCTGGACGGTGAGGTCCTGGCCAAGGGCGGTGCAGTCGCCACCGGCATAGACGCCAGGCAAGCTGGTGCGCATCTGTTCGTCGACGCGGATGCGTTCGCCATCGCGCGCCAGTTGCGCCGCCACCGGATCCTTGAGCCCTGCGTCGTCGAAGCACTGACCGATGGCCTTGAAGATCGCGTCGGCGGGCAGCTCGAAGGTTTCGCCGGTATCGGCCAGTTTTCCTTCGACCTGTTCGGTGCGGACGAAGCGCATCCCCTTCACCCGGCCCTGCTCATCCAGCAGCACCGCATCGGGCCGCGCCCAGGTATGCAGGCGCACCTGGTTGGCCTTGGCGATGTCCTGCTCGTGGCCGGTGGCGCCCATGTCGGCGGCGCCGCGGCGGTAGACGAGGTTGACCTCGCGCGCACCCAGGCGGCTCATCTGCACCGCCATGTCGATGGCGGTATTGCCCGCGCCGATCACCAGGCAGCGGTCGGCCAGCGGCAGTTGGCTGAGGTCGTCGGCCTGGCGCAGTTCACGGATGTAGTCGGTGGCGGCCAGTACGCCAGGGGCCTCTTCGTCCGGCAGGCCGAGCTGGCGCACGGCATTCAGGCCGAGGCCCAGGAATACCGCGTCGTACTGGTCACGCAGCTCGCCGAGGGTGAGGTTGTCACCCAGGCGTTGGCCATGGCGGAGCTCGATGCCGCCGATGCCGAGCAGGAACTCCACTTCACGCTGGGCGTAGTCGTCGACCAGCTTGTAGCGGGCGATGCCGTATTCGTTGAGGCCGCCAGCCTTTTCCTGCGCCTCGAAGACCACCACGTCATGACCATGCAAGGCCAGGCGATGGGCACAGGACAGCCCGGCGGGGCCGGCACCGACCACTGCGATGCGCTTGCCGGTGCTGGGCGAGCGCTTGAAGGGGTATTCGCTGAAACCGGCGTTGTCCAGGGCATAGCGTTGCAACTGGCCGATCAGCACCGGCGCGCACTCCTGGGCGTTGTTGCGTACGCAGGCTTGCTGGCAGAGGATTTCGGTCGGGCACACGCGGGCACAGCTACCACCGAGGATGTTCGCCGACAGGATCCGCTCGGCGGCGCCCTGCAGGTTTTCATCACTGATGCGGTGGATGAACGAAGGGATGTCGATTTCGCTCGGGCATGCATTCACACAGGGGGCGTCGTAGCAGTACAGGCAGCGCGCGCTTTCCACGGCGGCCTGGCGTGCGGTCAGGGGAGGGGCGAGGTCGGTGAAGGCGTCGGCGAGCTGCCCGGCGCTGGCCCTCGGGCGCGGCAAGTGGTTCAGGGTGTCGATCACGGTTGTAGCCTCTCTCTTTTTTATGGGTGCAGGCGGCGGTTACTCGCCCGTCCGTTCTGGGATGGCAGTCAACAGGTGTCTCTGGATTGTTATCGCCGGAGGCGTTGCGGCCCCCGGCCGTTATGGGCTGCTCAGCGGCTGACCGGGGTCGGCCGCTGCTGCTCGGCCCGTCGCCCGAGGACCTCGTACACCGAGGGATAGGCGGGCCTTTCCACATAGCGTCCCGCGCCCGGCTCGGCGCGCAGGTCGCCATCGGCCCAGAGCACTCGCCCCTGGCTGATGGTGTGGCTGGGAATGCCGCGCACCGTGCGACCTTCGAAGATGTTGAAGTCGACCTTCTGGTGATGGGTGCTGGCAGAAATCGTGCGTGTGCCTTGCGGATCCCAGAGCACCAGGTCGGCGTCGGCTCCGACACGGATCGCCCCCTTGCGCGGGAACAGGTTGAAGATCTTGGCCGTGTTGGTCGAGGTCAGCGCCACGAACTCGTGCATCGACAAGCGCCCGCTGTTCACGCCGGCGTCCCACAACACCGCCATGCGGTCCTCGATGCCGGCGGTGCCGTTGGGGATGCGGCTGAAATCATCACGGCCCATGGCTTTCTGCTCGGCGCAGAAGCAGCAATGGTCGGTGGCGGTGGTGTGCAGGCTGCCCGATTGCAAGCCGCGCCACAGGGCTTCCTGGTGTTCGCGCGGACGGAATGGCGGGCTCATCACATAGCCGGCGGCGGTGGACCAGTCGGGGTTGCGATAGACGCTGTCGTCGATCAGCAGGTGCCCCGGCAGTACCTCGCCATACACCGGCTGGCCCTTGGCCCGGGCGTAGGTGATCTCATCCAGTGCTTCCTTGCTGGAGATGTGCACCAGGTACAGCGGGGTGCCCAGCGTTTCGGCTATACGGATGGCGCGGCTGGCCGCCTCGCCCTCGACCTGCGCCGGACGCGACAGCGGATGGGCCTCGGGGCCGGTGATGCCCTGGGCCAGCAGTTTCTTCTGCAGGTGGTACACCAGCTCGCCGTTCTCCGCATGCACGGTGGGCACCGCGCCCAGTTGCAGGCAGCGCTCGAAGCTGGCGACCAGGGTGTCGTCGGCGGCCATGATCGCGTTCTTGTAGGCCATGAAGTGCTTGAAGCTGTTCACACCGTGATGGGCGACGAGCTCGCCCATCTCCTGGGCGACCTGCTCGCTCCACCAGGTGATTGCGACGTGAAAACCATAGTCACTGGCCGACTTCTGCGCCCAGCCGCGCCAGGTGTGGAAGGCCTCCAGCAGTGACTGCTGCGGATTGGGGATGACGAAGTCGATGATCGAGGTGGTGCCGCCGGCCAAGCCTGCGGCGGTGCCGCTGAAGAAGTCCTCGCTGGCCACAGTGCCCATGAATGGCAACTGCATGTGGGTGTGCGGGTCGATGCCCCCTGGCATCAGGTACTGGCCGCTGCCGTCCAGGATCTGGCAACCGCTGGGCACTTCGAGGTCTTTGCCAATGGCGCGGATCAGGCCGTCGGCACACAGGACATCGGCGGGATAGCTTTCTTCGTGGGTGACCACGGTGGCGCCACGGATCAACAGGGACATACCGTCTTCCTCGCAGGCTGACCGGTCGTTTTGCCGGTTCTTGAAATTGTTTTGTGCCAGCGGCTGGAGGCTGCGTTGCAATCCTGTCAGCGCTGACAAGATTGGAATCTAGATGCTGATCAAGGATTGATCAAGAAAAAATTTTATGAGCTTATTACTTTTATAACTTACTGAAATATAAGTGTTTTCTGTATAAATCACCAAAATGGACAGGCTGCTCACCATTTTGACGCACTTGACAAGAAGCAGATTTGGTCAAGATTTTCCATGCGAAATCAGCCGTTTGAAACCTGGCTTGCCGGCGCGAACCACGCCACGCAAAAACCAGGCTGCACCAGATTGAAACCGAGTGCGCAGGCCAGGGCGGGCCGCCACCAGCAAGACGACAGGGCAAGGCATGACCGTACCTTTCCCTGGCGCTAATCAATGCCTTGCGAATCAGTGAATTACCTCCAGTCGGTGGTGGCCGGCAGGGTTGGCCCGGGCCAATCCGGCACGCTATTTGAGTGCGGCCACAACCGCCAGGTCGGACCGGAGGCGCAGTACTGGTGAGGTGTGTAACTCCGGCCATCGATTCAGCCGATGAGCGAATAACTAGAACAATCTGGAGAAGGCCCCATGCAACAGAGCAGATCGCAAGTGATCGAGCAGCACGGGCTGTACGAGCTGTCCGAAGGCACTGATGTCCTCGACAGCCCTCGCTACAACCACGACATCGCACCGACCAAGGTGCACCAGCGTACCTGGAACAAATGGCACATCACCGCCTTGTGGGTCGGCATGTCCATCTGCGTCCCTACCTACACCCTCGGCGGGGTCCTGACCGCCTACTTTGGGCTGAGCGTCGGCGAGGCGCTGCTGGCGATCTTGCTGGCCAACCTCATCGTGCTGATACCGCTGACCCTCAACGCCTTCCCCGGCACCAAGTACGGCATTCCCTTTCCGGTGCTGCTGCGCGCCTCGTTCGGCATTCTCGGCTCCAACGTGCCGTGCCTGATCCGCGCGGTGGTGGCTTGCGGCTGGTTCGGTATCCAGACGATGTTCGGCGGCCTTGCCATCCACCTGTTCCTGGGGTCGCTGTTCGACGGCTGGAAGAGCCTGGGCGGAACCGGCGAGGTGATCGGCTTCATGCTGTTCTGGCTGCTCAACCTGTGGGTGGTGCTGCGCGGCTCGGAGTCGATCAAATGGCTGGAGACCCTGTCGGCACCGCTGCTGGTGGCGGTGGGCGTAGGCCTGCTCTTCTGGGCGCTGCCGCACATGTCGATGAGCGAACTGCTGGCCCAGCCGCCCAAGCGCCCGGAGGGGGCCAGCGTGGTCGGCTATTTCTGCGCGGGGCTGACGGCGATGGTCGGGTTCTGGGCCACGCTGTCGTTGAATATTCCCGACTTCAGCCGCTACGCCAAAAGCCAGAAGGACCAGATCCTCGGCCAGATCTTTGGCCTGCCGCTGACCATGTTCCTGTTCGCTGCCTTGGGCGTGATCATGACCGCCGCCTCGGCATCGCTGGTGGGCGAAACGGTCTCGGACCCGGTGAGCCTGATCGGACGTATCCAGAGCCCCGGCTGGGTGGCGCTGGCCATGGCGCTGATCATCATCGCCACGCTGTCGACCAACACGGCGGCGAACATCGTCTCACCGACCAATGACTTCCAGAACATCGCCCCACGCCTGATCGGGCGCAGCCGTGCGGTGTGGCTGACCGGGTTCATCGGCTTGGCGCTGATGGGGCACGAATTGCTGAAAAAGCTTGGCTGGATCGTTTCCGACCTGAGCCTTGAGAGCGTGTATTCCAACTGGCTACTGGGTTATTCGAGCCTGCTCGGGCCGATTGCCGGGATCATGGTGGTGGACTACTTCCTGATCCGCCGCCAGCAACTGGACCTTGCCGGGTTGTACCGCGATGACGTGTACCCGGCCTGGAACTGGATCGGGTTCCTGGCGTTCGCGGTGCCGGTGGCGCTGACCGTGATGTCGATCGGCAACAGCAGCTTCAGTTGGTTCTACGACTATGGCTGGTTTACCGGTTCGCTGCTGGGGGCGGGGCTGTACTACGTCCTGGGCCGAGTCGCGGTGCGTGGAACGGCGCGCCTGGCCAAACCATCACCCTGAATCTGGCTGGCCGCTACAGCCGAATCACCAGAACAAGAAATCGCCTGAGGAGAGTCTCGATGAAACCGATCAAGGAAGTGCTGCACTCCACCGACCGCCATGTCGACAGCGCGCGCCTGTGGCAATCGCTGATGGACCTCGCGCGCCTCGGCGCCACGCCCAAGGGCGGGGTCTGCCGATTGGCGCTGACCGACCTGGACCGCCAGGCCCGCGACCTGTTCCGGCAGTGGTGCGAGGCCGCAGGTTGCAGTGTCAGCGTCGATGCGATCGGCAACATGTTCGCCCGGCGTCCCGGACGCAACCCCAAGCTGCCACCGGTGATGACCGGCAGCCACATCGACACGCAGCCCACTGGCGGCAAGTTCGATGGCTGCTTCGGGGTGATGGCCGGCCTGGAGGTGATCCGCACCCTGAATGACCTCGGCGTGGAAACCGAAGCGCCGCTTGAGGTGGTGGTGTGGACCAATGAGGAAGGCTCGCGTTTCCCGCCGTGCATGATGGGATCGGGGGTGTTCGCCGGCAAGTTCACCCTCGAAGAGACGCTGGCCAAGCGCGACGCCCAGGGGACCAGCGTCGGTGAGGCGCTGCAGGCCATCGGTTATGCCGGCCCGAGGGCCGTGCTGGGGCATCCGGTCGGGGCGTATTTCGAGGCGCATATCGAGCAGGGGCCGATTCTGGAGGATCAAGGCAAGACCATCGGCGTGGTGCTCGGCGCCCTCGGCCAGAAGTGGTTCGACCTGAGCCTGCGCGGCGTCGAGGCGCACGCCGGGCCGACGCCGATGCACCTGCGCAAGGATGCCCTGGTCGGCGCGGCGGCAGTGGTCGAGGCCGTCAACCGCACCGCACTGGAGCATCAGCCACATGCCTGCGGCACGGTCGGTTGCCTGCAGGCGTATCCGGGGTCGCGCAACGTGATTCCGGGTGAGGTACGCATGACCTTGGACTTCCGTCACCTTGAGGGAGATCGGCTCGATTCGATGATCGCCGAGGTGCGTGAAGTGATCGACAGCACGTGTGCCAAACACGGGCTGAGTTTCGAGCTGACGCCAACGGCGGATTTCCCGGCGCTGTATTTCGACCGCAACTGTGTCGATGCCGTGCGTGGGTCGGCCAAGAGCCTTGGCTTGGCGCACATGGATATCGTCAGCGGGGCAGGGCACGATGCGATCTTCCTGGCCGAGCTGGGCCCGGCAGGCATGATTTTCGTGCCGTGCGAGAACGGCATCAGCCACAACGAGATCGAGAACGCCACGCCCGAGGATCTGGCGGCGGGTTGTGCAGTGTTGCTGCGGGCGATGCTGGCAGCGTCGGAGGCCATTGCCCAAGGGCGATTGGCGGCCTGACTGCGAGCGGTGCCTGGCATCGGCTCAGCCGGTGTCAGGCACTGGACATGCCCACTTGCCGACGTGACCGTGCTGGCCGGGCGTCAGGCGTTGCGCAAGCGCGGCGATTACTGACGCCCCGCCTGCCTGGTTCAGATCACGCCGCAGGCCACGCGGTCGCCGCCGCCGCCCAGGGGCATGGGCATGTCGGCGTGGTTGTCGCCACCGGCATGGATCATCAAGGCGTGGCCCTTGATTTCGGAAATCGTCTTCAGGCGCGGCGCCAGGACCGGATAGGTGGAGGTGCCGTCGGCGCTCACATAGAGTGCCGGCAGGTCGCCCAGATGGCCATCGCCATAGGGGCCCAGGTGCTTGCCGGTCTTGGCCGGGTCGAAGTGACCGCCCGCGGCCAGCGCCGCCACTGCCTTGCCATCTTTCATGCCTGGCGCACAGCTGCCGTTCTCATGCACGTGGAAACCATGCACGCCTGCGGGCAGGCTGTTCAGCTTGGGGGTGAAGATCAGCCCGTAGGTCGACTCGCTGATGCTGACCTGACCGATGGGTTGTGCTTTGCCATCGGCGCTGACCAGATTGACCGGTACATCAAGGGTGGCAGCGTGGGCGCCGAGGGACAGGGTGCCCAGCAGGGCGAGCCAGAGGTGTCGTTTCATGTTTGCCTCTTCAATTCAATGACAGGAAAGCGTGGTGGCGGGAACCTGAAAGTTGTTCCGGCGGGGCAAGAATAGAAAGGGCTGAGCGCGAGAGTCCAACTAAAATTGGTAATTAAAAAAAACAGAAAAAACTATGGAATAAACGCTGTGAGGCAAGTGTTATGGGCGTTTTTATTGCCTGAAAGTATGGGCTCATGAAACAAGGACGATAAATAACAAGATGAGTTCCCTTCACTTGTAAAAATAATGGCTTCGGCGCACTGTATGAAAAATCAACTGGCCGAAAGTTGCCGAGCAGTTTTCCAGGAGGGCGTATGCAAGTGCCTGGCAATGCGTACGAAGGTTCAGGTGCGCAGCAGGTCGCGGCCAGGCGCCGAGGGCCTGGGGGTGTCATTGAGCAGCGTGCCAATCGTTTGCCTGGCGCGGGACAGCCGACTCATGACCGTGCCGATAGGCACCTCCAGGATGTCGGCGGCTTCCTTGTAGCTGAAGCGCTCCACCGCCACCAGCAGCATCACTTCGCGCTGGCCCTCGGGCAGGCTGCTCACTGCCGTGAGGATCTGCTGGTGCATCAGATCGGTTTCCGGGGTGGGCGCGGCAGGGTCGGTCACCGACTCGATGACGCTGTCGTTCCACTCCGAGCGCGAGCGGCTGCGCACGTTGCGCGAGCGCACCTCGTTGATCCAGGTGGTATGCACGATGGCGAACATCCAGCTCAGCGGGGCAGTGTCCGGCCGCAGTTGGTGGGTACGTTCGAGGGCGCGCACGCAGGCGAGCTGGACCAGGTCTTCAGCGTCGTGCCGGTCGCCCGAGAGGCGCAGGGCAAAGGCCCACAGGCGCGGCAACATGCCAGGGAGCAGTGCAGGGAGGTCGGCACCGGTGATCGACATAGTTCCTCGTTCTTGTACTGGGTGGACTGGAAGTCAGTTGCTTCTCATGCGGCCGCCGTACGCTCCGGCCGGCGGATTCCCTCGCATGTCTTGGACTTCATTGTCGCTGAGCCGATACACTGCGCGGATTGTGCCACCACCTACGCTAAAAACCTATCCGAGTGCGTTTCAAAATCGATTTATAATGCTGGCTGTGTCGCATTTGCCGACTTGTCAGCGCTAGGTAAAGCTGCTTGCGGCTGTTTCAGTGATATTAATATGATGGCGAGCTGACTACCCCCGTCGCTCGCAGGTCGGCCCACAAGGCCGCAACGATGCCGTAACAGAAGTGCGAAGTACCATGAATAACGGAGACCGGGAATTGACCACCACCGTCGCGGATGATGCCCTGCTGATGGCCTATGTTGACGGCGAATTGTCGCCGCAACAGTGCGAGGAAATCGAGCAGCTCATGAACGCTTCGCCCGAAGTGGCCGAGCGTGTCGCGCTGTTGATGTCGTCTGCCCTGCCATACGCCGAGGCCTTCGCCCGCCAGGCACTGCCCCCGGTCCCTGACAGCCTGGTGCACAACGTAGATGCGTTGATCGCCCGGCACGCTGCCCCGGCCAGCGCGGCGCCCTCGCGTCCGGCAGCCGAGCCCGAAAGCCTGCTCACCCGTCTGTTCGGTCGCCCCAGG
Organism: Pseudomonas sp. NBRC 111143; assembly: GCF_001320965.1. Taxonomy (NCBI): domain Bacteria; kingdom Pseudomonadati; phylum Pseudomonadota; class Gammaproteobacteria; order Pseudomonadales; family Pseudomonadaceae; genus Pseudomonas; species Pseudomonas sp. NBRC 111143. Next base: position 24,126 of record NZ_BCBT01000074.1, read on the forward strand.
TTCGGTTGGCTGGCCGTGGCCTTCGCCACCGGTGCGGTGTGCTACGGCCTGGTGCTGCAGGCGGGTTTCATCGGTGGTGCGCTGAACACCGACCGCGCGCTGCAGGCGCCCAGCGTCGCCCAGGTCCAGGCCTCGCCCTGGGTGATGCAGGCTGCCAGCTACCAGCAACTTTACACCCGCGACACGGTGAACTACGTCACACCTGACACCGACGATGTGCGCAAGACTCTTGCCGACATCCGCCAGATCGACGGCCTCGAGTTACGTGTGCCAGACCTCAGTGCCGCTGGCCTGACCTTCAAGCGCGTGCAGCGCCTGCGCTTCAACAACAAGGCGCTTATCCAACTGGTGTACCTGCCGCAGCAGGGCGATCCGGTAGCCCTGTGCGTGATGAAGGAGCCCAAGCCCGACCAGTCCATCGCCCAGTTGAACGTCGCTGGCATGGATGTTGTGGTCTGGCGTCAGTCTCAGCTAGGCTACGCGCTGATCGGCGCCCCGGACGGCGTCGACCTCGATGCCGTGGCGCGCGTGGTCGCGGACCGCAGTTCGGGCCAGTTGTATACGGCCAATGCCAGCCTGCCATCGCCGTTGTGGTTCGCCGATATCCGCCAATAAGGACCCTGGTGACGGGCGACCGGATTCTTGGATCGCCTGAATGCCTGCTCAGTACCGCCGCCACGTCCTCCTTGCCCTGTTCCTGACCCTGTCCGCCGGCCTTGGCTGTGCACTGCTCGTCGAGCGCAATAGCTGGGCAGCCCCCTCATCGTTATCCTCTCCTGCCGGCGCTGCCCATATGGTCGATGCGTTCGAAGCGGTGTCCGGCCCGCAGCCGGGCTTTCGCCGCAATCACGCCAAGGGCCTCTGCGTCAGCGGTCGCTTCGACAGCAACGGCCGCGGTGTCGCACTGGCAAACACTGGGTTGTTGCGCACTGGCAGTTACCCGGTGACGGGGCGCTTCTCGGTGGTCGGTGGTAACCCGTCGGTCAACGATACCCAAGGGGGCATGCGCAGCCTGGCGCTGGACATCAGCAACGGTGGGGAAACCTGGCGCATGGCACTCAATTCAAGCCCGGTGTTCTTCGTGCGCACCCCCGAGGCGTTGCTGGAGCAATTGCAGGCCTCGGTGCCGACCGACGGTCGTGAGGCGCGCATTCGGCATTTTCGTCGCGACCATCCCGAGAGCCAGGCCTTCGAGGACTGGATGGCTGCGCACCGGCCATCGACGGGGTTCGACAACGCGGCGTACTTCAGCGTCAACGCCTTTCGCTTCAATGCCGCAGACGGGCAAGAGCACCTGGTGCGCTGGCGTCTGCAACCAGAAACGCCCTATGCGCCGCTGAGCGATGAGCAGATCGCGCAGAACGACCCCGACATGTTGTCCTATGGCCTGGCCTCGCGCCTGGCCGAGGGGCCGCTGCGCTGGCACCTGATCCTCACCCCGGCGTTGCCGGGCGACCCGGTCAACGATGCCACGCAGTTGTGGACTCAGCCAGGTCACCAGGAGATCGATGCCGGGGTGCTGGTGATCGACGCCCAGCAGCCGCAGATGGACGGCCCGTGCCGCGACATCGATTTCAACCCGTTGATATTGCCACCTGGCATCACCCCCTCGGACGACCCGCTGTTGCAGGCACGCGGGGCGGCCTATGCCGAATCGCACCGGCGCCGGGTGCGGGAGATGGCGGGGCAGTAGCTCGCCAGTTGCGGTGCCTGTGGTGGCCCTGTCGCGGGACAAGCT
>NZ_BCBT01000075.1:0-25542 GCF_001320965.1 Pseudomonas sp. NBRC 111143
CCGTATAAAATCACTTGGGTTAGTTGTTGTTCCGAAGTCAAAGCTAAAAAAATTCTACGGCAAGCTGGCTTCTTGCTTGGTGGTGGGTTTGAGCAAAGGGGTTGATTGTGAAGAGGACGTTTTTGAGCCTGCAAAAAAATATATTGATAAATGTGTTGTTGATGTAGCCAGATTTAAGCTTGTAGTTGTCGTTTTTTTAATTAGTATTTGTGTTTTATTGTTTGCCGCAGGGGCTAGGTTGTATTTTTTTGGTGTTGCTGGAATCAATTTTCAAGCACTTTTGATTGGGGTTTTTGGTGGGGCTCTAGGCGCGATGATATCGGTCCTGCAAAGAGCGAAGAGTTTAAGGGTAGAGTTGTACGAATCGATTGAGCTGATTTTATTACAAGGAGGTGTGCGCATCAGTTTAGGGTGTGCGTTTGGTGTTATTGCATTGGTAGCTAGCAAATCTGGCCTATTGTTGGAACTATTGAGCCAAAGTGATAACAAAATGTTCTTGCTTTCTGTAATAGCCGGCTTCAGTGAACGGCTGATTCCTGATTTTATAGGTAAAATTGCGGAGGATGGTGTTAAATAAAATTATACCTACCAATTCCTACTTGTAATACCTTGATTCACTTAGTCTCGTTGCCGACTTCAGCGGCAGTCTGCCGCTGCCGAATCGCATGCGACCCGGCCAGCACGCCAGCGAAGAACACCTCCATATCAAAAGCCTTGGTCATACCCGCCCCCCAATGTAGGCAGCGACCACATTAATCCGCCCGTGACCCAGTTCTCGACTGATCTGCCTGTGAGCCTCACGGTCAAGACAACGATCTATGGCACATCACTGCCCACCATTAACAGGTGCGCGATGCTGGGTGAGCTGCTCGTAACGCACAAGCGCATGCCGGTGGCTCGCGCCAACAGAACAATCGCGGCGGCCCCGCAGTTGATGATGGCGAAAGAGCGCATCGACGATCTGCTTAACTTGTTCGCGGTCTTGACCCTGAGGCACCGAGTGTCGAATCCCGGTGCGCTGCATACCCAAAGCCTTGCTCGGACTGGCAATTTCAAATACATATCACCGCGAAGCGCCGCCATTGTCCTGTTAACACTGGATAGCCGGTTTAATGCGGTGCTGACGGCGAGTTCACCGCGCCTAGAGCAACCGAAAAGGAACTTGTAGTAGTTCACAACGAGTTCGCCGTGTGGTGCCTGGAAATCATGAGAGGTGTCCCCGTGACCATCGACGGCGAAAGTGTGATGGGGGATGGAAAGCTGGTGCGCTTGCCGCCGGCACCGGCCTACCTCAACGTAATCCGCCAGTTCCTGAAAGATAACAAAATTGAGTCCCAGGCTCCCAAGGGCAGCACGATGGGGGATTTAAGCGATCTTCCTATTTTTGATGATGACAATGTCTCGTTGCCCCGGATTTAGAATTTTTCGAGCTTCGCCACCTTCGCTGCTGCAATAGGGTCTGCATCTAGCTCGTAGTATATGTGTGATCCGGTAACCTGTAGGAGAAGTTTGCCGCCCCTGGAGACGTCGTAGCAATGTACTCCAGTAGGGGTTTCGCTTTTTGTGATCGTTACGTTAGGAAAGGCTGGTCGAAGAAGTTTGATGGTTTCTTGCATCTTGGCTTCCGCAGCTTCATCGGTCTTTGGGGTGTCTCGATAGAAATAAAGCACCCCTATGATTAAGTTGTTTGTTACTCCGGGGAAGTATGTGGCCTCTTTGAAGTAGCCATGGTCTTTATCTTCTACGCTCATGTGGATTCGCTTGATTTTTGCGTCCAGTCCGGCCATTTCTACGGCTTTTGAGAAGGGCATCCCCATTTTGATATTTCTGAAGCCGCGCGGGTACAGGCTGTCTTCGTCGAAGACAGTAGTGCTTGTGGCTTGAGCGTATTTTGTCTCTAATTCCTCTGTCCGGCTCTCAGCTTTAATTGTTCTTTCGGTTAATGCGATTACTTTGCCTTCTAGTTGTTCGATTTTAACTGTTTGGTGTTGATTATAAAGTGGCAGTAGAGTGGCGTAGGCGAATGTCAGAGTCCCTGCGCATGTAATTACCGCAACTATGCCACCTTTGTCCTTCCAGTTCATGCTTAATCCTTCTATGTCGTTCGCACAGAGTAGTAGAAGACGATGATTTTTTAAACAATAACAGGTGTCCCCAGGCGCGTCCTGGGTGGCCTTGTGGCTCTGCCTTGGCTCGCTCCTGCGCGGGCCCAAGTAGTCCCTTTGCCGTATGGCTAGGCACTAACATTTGCTAACAGGGCAGGTGCCTGGAGGGCGGCGATATGTGGCTTCGATGTCAACGTCTGGCCAATCCCAAACTACGTTGAGTTGGAATGAATCCCTTCCGCATACCCGGTATGGTGGACCTGGCGTTGAAGTTCGACGCGCTCATCAAAGAGGAAGCATGCTTCATGCAGGTAGTTATCCGTTGTAACGCTTTGCTGGCGCTGCCGACGGTGCTTCGAGCTTGTTTGACCACGCTTTGACAGAGCGCTGGCCAGGCAGATAGCCGCGAGACCTGTGGCCAGGCGTCTTAGTTCTTCCCTGGGCTGGAGGCCGTCAAAGTCGGGGCCCTGGCCATGTCATACCCCTGACGGATTTTGAACAGATCTGGACGGATCGACGCCTGCGATCTGGTACCGCGAGTGCAGGCAGGACAGCCGCTATCCAACCCTGCACCTGGAACAACGACGTTATTCTTGCTGGTCGTCACCAAGGCTCCGCGGGGATGTTTGAACTGCACGCGAAAGAGCTAGACGGATTGCCACAAAAGGGCTGCGCCCCAGCCTATGACAGGCCTGGGCGATGGCTTGATCAGCGGGCTTGCGTGCTTCGCCTGATCAAATGTCCGCGCGTCTTGCAGTTGGGGGCGCCAATGTCAGACAGACGGCATAGGTATGGGGCTGAATTGTTTTGACGTATTGATACCCACGGAGACACAATCGCGCGCAGTCAAAACGCCATTATCAGGGAGAGAGAGCGTTGAACGAGGTAGTATCAGTAGCCACGTACAGAGAGACATTGCCTCAGAGCTGTCCACCTGCCGATGTCCATGCCCCGCAGAATTCTCCGCTTTGGCGGCTGCTACGTTCCCATTCGGTATCTGAATCTGATTTTGACTCACAGCGTAAACGGTTGCCGAATCACCCCTATCCTGATGAGTGTGGGGCAAGATCGGTTTCTTTGGCGACATCCTTGGCCACCTGCAGAGCTATTGCTAAATCGCCTCGTTCGAAATTTACCCATGCCGTTGCGATCCATGTCCAAACCACCGCAGGTGTGTGGCATCAAGACTCGCCTGGACATGTGCACTTCTGGCCTTATCAAGGGCATGATCTGATGGTCCTTGTGGGGGCGGTTGACAAATTATGAGCGATCTTACGGTCTACAAAGTACTACTAGAATACGAAGTTCCACTCGTTGTTCTTGCCAAGAATAGTAGAGCTCAGAACTATCTTGGAATAAATTATGACGACGGCGAGTATGCGTGTAAGTTTTACTTTTGCCGTATTGCACCGGACGTACTGAAGCTTTTATTGGCTGAAAAAATAGACGTGCGCTATGTGGTCACCCGAGGGCATAAGGGTAAGTACGAACTTGCTGAGCTTTGGGGGCGCGTGGGCGAAGAGTGCAAGACAATTAAAGTTGAAGATATTTCCGAAGAGATATTGCCGCAGCCTGGCATGTTTCTTCCGGGGCATGCGCCGATTAGCTCTGCAAGCAAGGTTAAAATCGTTGATATCGATGGGCGCTGGGAAGTCAGCGACCTTAAAAAGTTCTCAGATTTGGTTCAGGATTGCTATGCCTTCGGCTATGCGCTTCTTGGTGCCGCAGGCGCGGTGACGAAGCGTGAGATCGAGCGGGTTTTCCATAAATACCCGTGGCGAGGAGATTTCAGTTCCGTTAATTTTTTTAAGACTCTATATAAGGGGATTCCCGGGCAGGACAGGGCACAAATTAGAAGTATTGAATATGCCTCACCCGGATCTATAGAGTTTTTCATAAATGAGGTAGTGGCTGACTCAATTCGTGATCTCGTGATCGACCTTAATGATGATGAGAGTCGCGCAACAGACACTTATCGACAGATTTATAGGCGCTTGCAGGATAGAGGGTGGCTGGGTAAGTCTGAAGATGATCTGATTTTGCATGCCGACGATATAGCTGAACTTCGAGGTTTGGTTGACTTGGCTTGTGCAGCATTTGGACTTAGGAATCATGAGGATCATATAATGGGGCTGGCGAGCGGGGATATGCTTGCTTCCGTTAAGATTGTCCTTGCTTACTATCGTCGATTGAAAATGTTGGCAGATTATGTTGCTACTGGTAAAGCACAGAATGTCTTCCATGATTGAGTCACTCACTAAATCTTGCCCATAATGTTATCTTCCTTCATGACCATTCGACACCGGATAGATGTCGGATGGCTTGAAGTCTTTCTAGCTTATTCGTCCTCAACAATTTGGGCGCCTACCTGCGGCACCGAGTGGGGAACCCCGCTGCGCTACATACCCAACGCCTTGCGCGGGCTCGGCAAGTTCACATACTGATCACTGCGAAGCGCCGCCATAGTCCTGTTAACGCTGGATAGCTGGTTTTGTGCGGTGCTGACGGCGGGTCTCCGCGCCTAACCACGTCACGCAGATACGCCGCATAATCGGCCAACATTTTTCGATCAACCTGCCGCACATCACTGATACCGGGCCCTTGTTCGGAACGGCACCATTGGACGAATGCCTGCCACCGATCACAGTGCGCTTTGACCGTACCGAAATGACCGCCGCCGAACATATCTCTCAACGCCTGCGGCCCTGCGTAGCTCAATTGCCTGCCGTAACCAAAATTACGGCCATCGCGTCTACCCACCAGTGCCATGTCGGTCACCTCATCTACCGTTCTCCGATCCTCGCCCCACGTCATCCCGCCAAGAATGCTGAGTGTTATCAGGGATCAAGGCCCCTGCGACCTGTGGGGAATGTCCTCTACGCGGGACTGGCGGCTCCTTACGTCCGGGAGCAAGGGCATCTCATGATCTGGCCTCCTGAGCACCGTTGTCGGTGGGCGGGTGGAGGCAGCACTGGCTGACGAGACCAGCGTCTGAAGATCCTGAGCCATGTGCAAGCAGCAATGCGATGACCGGGGCATGCCTGACTGTCAGTCAGGTGCAGTCCATTCCTTGGTCTGCGGCACCATCATCTACAGCGCTGTTGCTGGTGACATCGGCGTTTGTCACGCCGATTGTCACGAGGGGGAATGCCGCAAAGCCTTGTGCGATCAGGGCTGCAGCAGTGGTAGAAGTGCCCGTCTCTTTCCACAGAAAGAGACGGGCACAGGTTGGCGCAAGATTCGGCCAAGCGGATAGGTTGCTGCAGGGCAGCTAGTAACGGTGTAGCTGGCGCACGAGCACCATATGTGTAAGAGCATCCATCACATGGGTAGTGAACGGGCGAGCTGCCGGATGCGAATCGCCCTTGGGGAGAACCACCGTGGGAGCGGCGTGACCTTTAAGGTTCGGGTCACCTGGGGTGCTGTCAGCGACAGCGTTTGCAACAACAGTTCTACGCCTGTGGATAATTTTGGTCAACGCCCCATTCCCCGGGGCCTCTGGGGCTGTGCATGAAATTATCCACCGGTGGAAATCAGTGGTATCCAAAGGATTTGTGTCGGCTTTTAGCTTTGCAAAGCGAGGTCCATCCAAACAGGGCGGCTTTGCAGCCCTGTTTGGATGGACCTGAATTAAAGAGCGGCCAACGGTGATCTGGAGGGTTCATCGACGATTGAATGCGCCACGCCCATTCGGCAAGGGGGTGATGTTGTCGCCAGCTGGATGGGCGAACTCATGTGGAGTCACATGCCCCGATCTGTTGGCATCGATGTAATTGCTCCACCACGCCATGATCAGCCTGCGCTGCTCCAAAAATTCGGCCTTGTGGATGTAGGCGGCGCGCACGCGATTGCGTTCCTTGTGGCTCATCTGCCGCTCAATGGCCGCGTCTGTCCACAGCCCCGACTCAAGCAAGGCGCTGCAAGCCATGGTCCTGAATCCATGTCCGCATACCTCCTTGGAGGTGTCGTAGCCAACGTTGCGCAGCACTTGGTTAACCGTGTTCTCCGACATTGGCTTCCAGTACTTGTGGTCACCGGGCAGCACCAGCTCGGAGAAGCGACTCAAGCCGCGCAGCCGTTCAAGGATCGCGATGACTTGGGGAGAGAGCGGCACCACCTGTACGTCTCCGCTCATCTTGGTGCCACGGGTGGAATTGCGCACGCCGTCGATTGGCTTACGGGTGTCCGGGATTTCCCATATCGCCCTTTGCAGGTCGAACTCATCCCAGCGCGCAAAGCGCAGTTCGCTGGAACGCACGAACACGTGCAGCGTCAGCAGTACAGCCAGCTTGGTTAGCTCACGACCGTTGTAGTTGTCGATCCGCTCTAGTAGTTCGGGGAGGCGGTTGAGTGAGAGGGCAGGACGGTGCACGGTACGCGGGGCATGAATCGACCCTGCCAGATCGAGCGCCGGATTCTGGCTGATCTGCCGCGCCCGCTTCGCGCCCCGCATGATCGTGGAGAGATAATTCTGCACGCGCAGGGCAACGTCCATGGTGCCGCGCTCTTTGATACGCAGAGTGACCTCAAGCAGATCATGGGTATCAAGCTCAGCGATGGGGCGTTGGCCGATCAGGGGGAAGACGTGGGTGCGCAACCGGCTCATGACGGTCTTGGCGTGTCCCTCCGTCCAGCGCCGCGACATTTCGGCGTGCCACTCCAGGGCGACGGTTTCAAAAAGCAGGGAAGCTCGTTGAGCAGCTAGCTTCGCTTTCTTCTTCTCTTCCATCGGGTCGAGGTTGTCGATCAACAGGGCCTTGGCTTCATCGCGCTTGGTCCTCGCGACGGCCAGCGAGATGATGGGGTAGTTGCCGATGATCAGCGTGCCTTCCTTGCCGCTGGGCTTGAAGTAGCGCAATCGCCACGTTTTCACGCCGTTGGGTTTCACGAAGAGGTACATGCCGCCACCGTCGAACAGCTTGTAGGCGCGTTCGCGAGGTTTCGCCGTACGGCATTTGAGGTCGCTGAGAGGAACGGCTAGACGTGGCATAAGGGTACGTTCTCCATGCTGGGAAGACGCTGTACCCTAAAAATACCCCCGGGGATGGGGTATTTTGTTGGATCCCGACGGAGGGTCCTGGAACGAAAAAACCCGCCAAAGGGCGGGTTTTAGGGGCTTCCAAGGCATTCGGTGGAACGCGATGGAGCTGGATATGGTGCCGGCACCAGGAATCGAACCCGGGACCTACTGATTACAAGAACCCTGCTCACAGTATGTGATTCAATGGGTTACGTGATTCTCTGGTACGTGCCGAGCATGCTGACGGGCAGAAACCATATAGTCTCTGCTTGTGTTGGTACGTGGTGTTGGGGGCGACAAAATCAGCTGACAGCAAAAGGCCCCGCACATCCCAATGGAGTGTGGGGGCCTGTTTCAAGAGAAGCTTGTAGCTGGCGTCAACTGCGTGCCCAGTTGAGTACAGGAATTTCATACACCTCCAATGGCCGCTCAGCCGCGATTTCCTCTGCTGCGCGCTGACAGTGATCCTTCAGTTCCTGGATGGAAATGCCATGCATTTCAGCGACACCTGGGGCGACATTGGCCGCACCGCCGCCATCGCGTAGCTTGAGAAACAAGAGGTGATGTAGTGGCAAATCGGCAAACGGATTGCTGGCTTTATTTTCGGACATAACACCGCTCCTTTGTGGGTGATGACCGAGTGTAATCACATTGGCGGTAAGGAATGCCACATCATTCGGCAGATGGAGATACTCGAGGAAGGCTGAAGTCGTAGATGTCGAGCATGGCTTCGTCTCGGTGGCCGCTGGCGTCTTGCTTCTGCTTGCGGTCGCCGGGCGTGTCGGTGATGCCGCGCCGTTTGAGGTCGTGCAATGCGAAGCGCTGCTCCTCGGTGATGACGCCGTCCTTGATCGCCCTGGTGATGAAGCGCTGCCAGGTGCTGTCCAGGCTGCTCTTCTGCAACTGGCCGCCATGGGCCGCCACGATAACGAAGCGGCGCTCGGCCAATGTTGGAATAGGGTAGGACTGGCTGGCCCATATACGACGCCTGTACGATTTGGCGCCCTCCCAGGCAGCGCGGAGCCTGGGCGTCCAGCACACCACGTTGTCCCGGCTGCCCTTACGCCTGTTCGTCTGTACGCCGTCCTCCAGCTCGTTCGCATCGGTGAGTGTGACGGCCTCGATGCCGCGCAGGCGGCATAGGTAGGCCAGCTCCATCACGTAGCCCAGGTAAGCCGGGCAGGCCCCAGGCTGTCCGCGTGTGAGCTGCCCCATAGCGTGCGCTCGTGCGATCAGTTCACCCATGACCTTGGGGTTCGGCAGGCGGCGCTGCTTGCGCTCGGCCGGCGCTTCGATGCCTAGGGCGACATTGATTTCCAGGTAACCGCGGTTGCGGCCCCATTGCATAACCCGTCGCAAGTAGCGAAGAACGTGCGCGGCCTTCGACGGGGTCCCCTCGTCGGCGATCCGGTCGACCAGGCGTTGCACCAGGGCCGAGGTGAACTTGCGCACTGACAGTTCGCCGAGTGGCTTCTGCAGCTTGGTCGGGATGGCCAGCAGCACGTCGCGGGAGTACTCGTAATCGTCACGGGTTTTCTTTGCGAGCCGCTTGCACTGTGCGCTGGCGTGGAACTCTTTGCACAGGTGATTGAGGCTTTCCCGATCAATGCCGTTCCTCTCCTCCATGATCCGGTGCAGATCCCCGAGCGTCGCGGTACGGCCGGCGATGTTCATCCGCTTGCGGTTGCCGCCCTCGTCTCGCCATGAGGTGTACCAGGTACCTTCCCAGCGGTGGTCAAAAAAAACGGCCGCCGGAATGGCGGCCTGATCAATGTGTGCGGGAATGTGCGGGTTGTGTTTACGGGTCCGCCTCATAGGATCTCGCTGTCGTATTTCTCGGTGACCGGCGTCTTGCCGCCGGCCTGGTTGACCAGGTCAATGGTAGTCCAGGGGCCATGGCGCCCCCAGAACCAACGGATGCCCTGCTTTCGCAGGGCTTGCTCCACTCCAGACCGGCGGGTGTACCCCGTGAGGCGCTGCAGGTCCTGGAACGTCAGGACCGCGCCAGGCTGGTGCTGATCAATCATACGGCCGGCGTCCCATGGTGTACGACTAGAACTCCGCCCCGGGGATTCTGGCGGCCGCCTCCGTGGTGGCGGATGACTGGGCTGCTGATCACACGACCTCCCGCTGTGAAACGCTCAGGCCTACCGCGACTGGACGGACCCAGATCGGCATGCTGCTGAGCATGAACGTCTCGCCCTGGGCGGCGAGAAGCAGAGTGGTGCCCATGACATGGGCTATCGCCTCGGCCGCCGCCGGCGGGACGGCATTGCCGATTCGCTCGCGCCAGGCCTGGTCGCTGAGACCGTCCAGTTCGAGCTGCTCCTCGGGCTCTACCAGGCTTTGCAGGGCGGCCAGCTCCAGGGTGGTGAATGGGCGGTGCCAGGTACCGTCGAGCGACTCGATCACGCATGTGAGCCGGTCGTTTGCCTCTGGCAGCCGGGGATCGGCCACGCTCCAGCGCCCGTTGTCGTGCATTGCGCTGGCGGAGACTGCGCCGGCCGGGCCTGACCACGGGACCACGCCATAATGGCCACCCGTCAGGTAGGCATCGCCCTTGGTGCGGCGCATGCCCGGGCGTGGGTCAGCGATCAACAGCGCTCCGCTGGCAACCTGCTGCGATCCGGTCACCGTGCCGGCGGTCTGGTTCATGCCAACCACGTTGAGCTTGCGGCTCGACGCGCCGGGGTGCCAGTTGTGGTACCGCGGATCTTGCACTGCGAATGCACCTTGGCCGGTGGTGCTGCCGGCGATTACGGTGTTGGCCGTTCCACTGAATGGCGTCACCTGATACTTGCCGAAGCCTTCACCGGCTCGGCGCGGGTCGGCCACGCTGAACGTGCCTTGTCCTGGGCTCTTGACCCCGATTACCGCGCCGCTGGTGTCCTGCCAGCGGCGTACACCGTATTGCTGGTACTGCAGGGCTCCGGCCTTGGCGCGTGGATCTGCCACAGAGAACTTGCCATTGGTTGGTCCACTGCGAGCCGCCACAGTACCGGCCGACTCGGCCCAATCGTTCACGCCGAGGAAGCCGTCGCGGAATTGGGGCACGATGATTAAGTCGCGCAGGTAGCCGTCCTCGATCGACAGGTCGTTCAGGCTTCGCCAGTCCTTGCCTGCTTCGACCAATGCCAGGCGAACCCAGGTCTTCCATTGCAGGGCCGGTACCCGATGCATCGGCCCGGCCTGCTCGATATCGCCGGCCAGTGGCATGCGCCCGAGGATGTCACCCACTGCGCGCAGATTCTTCTTCTCCGGCTCGTACAGGAACGGTGGCACCTTCTCGACATGGCGAGCCACCAGCAGGAAGCGCTTGCGGCTTTGGGCAAGGCCGCCGATGACGCCGCAGTCGTGAGTGGTTTCGGCAACTGCATAGCCGAAGTGGCTGAGTAATGCGCCGATCTGGTCCAGCAGGTGCCGGCCGCGGCTGGCCAGGCGGGGGACGTTCTCGAACACCAGCAGTGGTACCGGGTCATCCTTCCAGGCCTCGCCGAACAGCCAGATGCAGCGCAGCGTAAGTTCGTTCAACGCCTGATACTTCGGGGTCAGGCTCATAGTTTCCGACAGCAGGCCACTGGCGCCCTTGCAGGGGGAGCTGATGAAGACCGCGTCCGGCCTACGGCCACCAGCCGCACGCCGAATATCCTCCGGCGTTGCCTCGCGCCAACCTGCTGGCGGCTCGTTACCGTGAAAGCGGATGTACTGGTCGCGGGTGAACAGATCAATCAAGGTGCCCTTGACGCCCGACAAGCGCTCGAAGTCGGCCAGGCCGGCCGGGTCAACGTCTACCCCGCCGATACACTCCCACTCCGCCTGTATGTTGCCGACGACGGGCTTGGCCCGGTTGAAACCCTTGGCTCCGCCGCCCAGGCCGCAGCACAGGTGGAAATGGTAAAGCTTGCGCTTAGCGAGCATTGCGACGGCCCCCTTGTGCCCGTTTGGCTTCAACGTTGGCCATATAGGCTGACCAGTACGCAGATTGGCGCTGTTGGCGGAGCTGGCTGCAGCGCTGGTGGTTGCCGTGGGAGCGGGCCTTGTTGCAGATGTCGCAGTGGTTTGGCAGATCCAGCGAGTGGCTGGCCAGGCGTGGGCGGGTTTGCTGGGTCATTCCGACGCCTCCCCAACCAAGGCGCGGGTCAGCGCGTTCCGTTCGCTGGCCAGCGTCAGGTGAGTGAGCTTCACGCGGATGCAGTGATGGTTCCGGTATTGCACGACGGCGTGCTCGCTCTCCAGTTGCACAACCTTGGCGTGCTTCACACTGAATCGCATGCTGCGTCGGCTTCCACTCCCCACAACGAACGTGACCTCGTCGCCGAGCTGGAAGGTGGGTGTGGTAGCCTTCTCGGCGCCAACTTTTGGGGTTTCTACATGCATGTCGTTTCTCCTTGGGTATGGCTGGTGCCGGGGAGCTGCAACTCCCTGGCACCACTTCTCTTGCTGTGAAACTCAGTTGCGGCGGGCCAGCTGGACATACACGTCCTCGAACCGCGGGTCTTCCTCGACGCTGGCCTGCCAAGCAATCACGCTATGGATCTGCGCCCTGGTGCAGTCGTCGACCAGGATCTCGCGTTGACCGCTGTTCACCCGCACCTCCAGGATCTCGTTGAGCCCGTCTTCGGCGTAGGCGCCTGCGTTGATGATTGGGTGGTCCTGGCCGGCAGCGACCTGCCGATCCCTTTCCTGCTGTATTTGGCTGCGGCCATCAGCGGACGCGTTGCCGATCAACACTCGAATCAACATGTGGGTTCCTCGGTCAGGCTTGGAAAATCCAGCACTTGACGATGGGTTGCTTGGTGATGGTGAAGTTGCCGCTCTTCGCCTGGTGAGCCCGCACCGCGCTGTCGACGGCTTTGTTGACCTCGATGAGCTTGTGGGAGCGGGAGTCCTTGAGGCGGTCACGCAGCTCGTTGATGTCGGCGAGCTTCTGGCGGTGCTCGGCTGCGCATTTGACGAAGTCGTTGAGGTTGATGGCGATGACGTGGTCTTTCTTGCTGTGGTTCACGACAGGACCGTCGGCGTCGAGCCCTTCCAGGAACTCGTAGACCTCCCAGAATTCAGCCACCACGGGATGGTCAGAGCTGATCGAGGCCTGGCGCTCGATGGCCATGCGCACCAGCTGGGCGCGGGTGTGGTCGACTTGGTGGTCGCTGAGGTCCACAACCAGACGCAGGCAGTCCAGCAGGGCAAGCATCTGGGCGTGGTTGTAGATGATCCGCTCAACGCGGATGTACCCGCTGAGCTGGCTGCCGCAGTGGTGGCATTGGTTCTCGTCGCCCTGGAACGGTGTGCCGCAGGCGAAGCAATGCGAGTGCAGGGCGCGGAGCTTCGCCTCGTACACCGGCAGGCGCACGGCGAACAGCTCTAGGATCTCGGCCTCTTTGCGGACCGCGCGCAGCAGGAAGTTGCTCAGCAGCGCGCCGTCCAGCCCGTTCAGGCGGTCGGCTGCGGCGCGGCTCTCCACCGTGACCTGTGGTCGCACGAAGTGAAGCTTCACGATTCGCGTCATGATCGCTTCTGACGCCACCACCGGGGCGTTCTGGCTGATCGCGATAGTCCCGCGGAATGGTGGCTCGTAGGTTTCGTTGCCGGCGGTCTTCACACCCTTGGTGGCCAGCGTGCCACCGCCGAAGTAGTCCTTCAGCTCGTCCCACTCGAAAGTTTTGGCGTGGCTCTTGTCGTCGCCGCTGCGGTCGGATTCGAGCAGCACCACCGGCATACCAGAGACCTGGCCCATTAGGCGGCTGCGGCCAGCCTTGGTGGACTTCGCCGGGTCGAAGCCCTCGTAGCCCTCGCGGCCGAACAGTTTCCACAGCAGGGTGAGCAGGGTCGTCTTGCCGGCGCCGGCCTCGCCTGTGGCTTCCAGGAAGGGGAACGACTGATAGCGAAAGCGGATCTGCTCAGCGAACAGCGAGCCGAACCAGAAGGTGGTGGCGACGATGCCCTGGGCGCCAAAGCACGTCCACAGCAGCGAGGTCCATTCCTCGTTGTAGCGCTTGTCGTCCTTCTGCAGGGCCATCTTCACGCCCTTCTGCAGGCTCTTGAGCTTGAGCTTGCCCATTTCGAAGAACTCTTCCTCGTTCACGCCGACCACCTGGCCGTCGCGCACTGCGACTTCGTTGAAGACGTAGCAGCCGTATTCCCGGCTGTAGCCGATGTAGTCGATGGTCTGCACGGTTTTGATGCCGAAGAGCTGGTCTTTCATGATCTTGTCCAACTGTTGTCCACTTCCGGTGAACACGGCCCCGGCACCCATGCCGAGAAGGCGTTTCTTGAATTCGCTGGCGGTAGCCACCTGGCTGCCGGTGAAGGTGTTCTTCACCGCAGCCCCGTCGTGGGGGAAGTCGACGCGGAAGAAGTACCAGGACTCGTCGGTGATCTCGTTGCGCTGGTAGTACAAGGCCCGGGGGTAGCAGTTCGCGATCTCGACCACGCAGCCGGACATGCGCAGCGCCTTGGCGCGGCGAGCTTTGTCGTTGAGCTGCTGGTCCTCTTGGGTCTCGCTGGAGTCCAGGGCCTGCATGGCGCTGTTGAACTTGGAAATGTCCAGTCGCCACCAGTAGAGGCGGGAGTCGAAGCCGAAGTGGAACTCTTCACGCTCCCGCCACTGGTACATCAACAGCGCCTTCTCTACGGCGCTCTCGGCAATGAGCAGCGCGCCGTGGTGTTTGGCCTCGTCCAGCTCATCCTTGATACGTGCCGCCCGGGCTTCGTCGTCATCCATGAAGGCCCAGCGCTGGTGCAAGTCGTTCCAGTCGACTTTGCGGGCATCTGGCTGCGGGATCTGCGCGGCCTCGCAGGTGAAGCCGAGCGCGCGGGCACGCTCGACCCAGGTCTTGGTGTACCTGTGTGCCCCAGGCTCGTTGTCGAGCGCCCATACCAGCTTCGGCGTCTTGCCTTCGCAGGTGGCGATCAGCGCCTTGAGCGATTCCTCGGGGTAGGCGTTCGATGACAGGGCTGCCACGGCCGCGATCCCGTTATGCAGCAGGGCGATGGCGTCGAAGATGCCTTCAACGATCCACAGCTCCTTGACCTCCTGCAGGTCGAGGCACGGTGGGCACCACCAATAGCCCTTGTAGCTCTTGCCTGGCTGGAAGCGCGCCTTCTTCTTGCCGAACCGGTGCGGCTGATCGATGAGGCGTTCCCAATAGCCGCCATGTTCGAGCGTGAAGCGCACGGTGGCCGAGCCGATGCCCAACTCGCTGTCGTGGTAGCTCTCCTGGGTGTACCAGCCCTTGATGAGTTCCAGGCGGAAGCCGCGGGCGAAGGTCAAGTATGCAATAGCGCTCGCCGCCGGTTCTTCCTTGGTCGCTGGAGCGCGCTTGCTCCAGTCGTCGAAGAGGTCCGGGTACAGTTCCTTGACTGGCGCCATATAGCGGCACTTCTGCTCGCGGCCGCAGCGGATGAACCAGGGGTTGTCGTATCGCGAGAACAGGCGCCGTTGATTGCACTGAGGGCAGGTGCCCTTGCGCATGTACTCGGTGCCGGCCATGTGCTGCAGGCCGTAGTCGCCCTCCAGCCGCTGGAGTACATCTGCGCGCAGCTGGTGTTCCATGGTTTGTGGTTTCACAGCTGACGCTCCACCGATAGTGGGCCAAGCTGCGACTCAAGGGCCTTGCTTGTCCGGCAGATGCCACGCAGGTATGGGAGGTCCTGGAGAACTTTGCGGCCGCGCTCGCCGGTGGGTACATCGCGATAGCGATCGGAGTACCAGACCTCAGCCATGGCGTGGGCATACTGCCCGGCAAGCCACAGCTGGTACTGCTTTGCCTGCTGCTCGTCGAGCGTGATTTGGATGGTGATGTTGCTCATTTCGGCCACCAGTGGAATGCAGTTTCCCCTTACCCACGCAGAACGGGGCATCGGGAAGGGGTTGGATCGGGTTACTTGGAGGTGTCGCGGTGTTGCAGCATGCGGCGCGGCAGGTAGCGTGCCGGCACCTGGTAGCGGTGCTGGGTGATGGTGTCCAGAAGGATCAGTCGTGGGCGGAAGATCCCGCTGGTGGCGCAGATGCCTACCAGCTGCAGGCGCTTGGTGGTCTTGCTCTCGAACTCCGCCACGGCCAGCTCGGCGATCCGCTGTACCAGGTGTGCAGGGACTTCCAGCGACTGCACCAGGTACCGCCGGCAGTTCTCGAGCACCTGGTGGTCACCGGACAGGTGAAGGCCTTCTCGGCGGAACAGGTACGCCACCGCAGCCTGCTGCATGGCCGCGCGGTAGTCGGTTTCAACGGTCGAGATCGATGCGATAGCGTTCATGCGTTCACAGCCTCCATATCCAGTTGGTCCAGCAGATCCGGGTGGTCGTCGCCAGTGGCAGACTTCATCGCTTGGCGGCGCAGGGCCACGGTCGCAACAGGCAGGCGAACCGACGGGTTCGGCATGCCGCTCGGGCTCATTTCATGGGTCATTTCGAACTGGGCACGAACGGACCAGCCGCAGGCCTCGTTCACGCACTGCAAGTACGCAACGCGCAGAAAGATGTGGGTTCCCTCGCTGGTACGGATGCGCATGCGGCCGCCGCAGTGAGGGCAAACGAGCTTGTAGGTGCTCAATGCACACCCCCTTTGCTGTGCAGCTGGATCGTCGCCATGACCTCCGCTTGGCGTGCTGCCAGATACCGGGTATGGGCTTGCATGATCGCCTTCGCCTCGTCTGGCTCGATAACGCCATCATCCAAGGCCTTGTCGATGATCTGATCGACCACGCCACGCTTGGCCGCGGTGTTCACCGCCCGGGCGTAGAGATCGATGTTGTCCAGCTTCTCCGGCCGGACGAGCGGCACGAACATGCCGCCATACAGGTGGGAAATGAACTCAGGGAGGAAGGTCGTCCCCGTGTCCCGCTCCAGCTGGTGGATCTGGTCATAGCTCAACGGCCGGCTGCCAGCGTTCTCGTAGACATGGTTATCGAACCGCTTCAACTCGTAGCCCAGGCGTGCTGCTGCGCTCTCGCGGCCGCCAGGGAAGGCGCAGATCACAGCGCTGACTACCTGGCGAAGGGTTTCTAGAACTGGACGCTTCATGTTCTGGTGTCTTCCTTGGGCCAGGGGGGCTAATTTTCGACTTCGCCGCTCTTGATTCCGAGCAGCACAGCCGCTCGATGGGCTTCCCCGCGAAGGCACTTTTTCTGCCCTAGAAGGACCGCATAGACGGTGCTGGGATGTAGTCCATGGTTGATGGCGAACTCTTTCGCCGAGATACCCTGCTTTTCCAAGCGTTTGCGGGCATCCAGGCAGGCTTGCTCGGTAACTGGGGTGGCGTGCATAGTGGTCAATCGTGCAATTTCGTGTAGTGGTATGCGAAGAATGATGCACATTTGTTCATTTGTAAATAGTGATAAGGAACGTTTGTGCATCTTCTTGAAGAAATGGGTGCGCGCCTACAGGCAGAACGCAAGCGGCTCGGCCTGACTCAGGACGAGCTGGCCTTTATCGTTGGGGTGTCGAAAAGAACGCTGGCCAGCTACGAAGCTGGCACCAGGGAGCCAGGTGCTGCCTTGTTGAACCACGCTACCGCTGCAGGAGTTGATGTTCTCTATGTGGTAACTGGACAGCGGGTTCCTACCCCGGAGGTTTCAATCGGAGCCGATGAGATGGAGGCGCTGCAGCAAATTCGTGCGCTCAGTGCGGAGGATCGAGGTGCCGTTGGGCGGCTCCTTGCCGCGTTTAACCGCAAGTGACTAGGAGTTGAAGATGCTCAAGGAAGTGCTGGGGGCGGCCCTGTTTTTAGCCGCTCTGACCTTGGCCGGGTGCAGCGGCCAAGACGAAGGCAAGAAAGTAAGCGCTCAGGAGTTCGGTGATGACTGGCCGTTCACAGTTGCCAGTGTGGAACTGTTCTGTGAACCGAATCCCCCGAAAGCCTTTGTGAAAGCTCCTGATGGAAGCTTCTATGCATTGAACGCAAGTGCAAAGAAGGTTGCGACGGAACGCGGATGGCTGGAGGTCAAGACGATCTTGAAGCCAAGCCGTTGGATGAAAGAGGTTCCAGCGGACTACTCGACTATCGCGCAGAAAGCCATTGATCTTTGCCCTCAGCCGTAGATTCCTCTGCGGTCATCGATGAATGGGCTGGTGGCACGCTCAACCAAACCGAGAATCGCTCCTTCCTAGGGTGCTTTGGTCGGTACCGATGTTGGTACCGGGCGCCCGAACGTGTGAAATGGAGTGAAACATGTCGGTAGTGAAACAGGTGGAGACCAACCAGCCCAAAGTAGTTGAGTCGCTTGAGCTCAACCAGCGCGAACGGATGGTCGTGCAGATGTTCAGGCAGCTCGATCCGCAAGGACGCGAGGACATAATCCGGTTTCTGGATGCTCTTCTCGCCGCGCGATAGACAAGGAGCCCGGCCGTGCGCCGGGTTCTTTGTTGATGCTACTGGGCTTGCTGCTGCATGCGCTTCCATTCGCGGTCTGCAGCCCGCCGCGCATTCTTCTCGTTCACGTACAAGCGGCGCAGGCGCCTTGGCTTGGTCTGATCGCCGGCAGTGACTGACTTTTCTTTCCCCGAATCCTTGTCGCGGTAGAAGGCGATGACCCCCGTGTACTTGATCTTGCCGCGCACGCCGTCCTCAAGCAGGCCTTCGACCGTGTCCTCTGGCAGCTTGCTTTCCAGCTCCAGGCTCATGGTGTAGCCGGCGTCGGCCGTCAGGCTGTGCTGGACGTTCCCGCCGTACCAGATGATTTCATCGATCTCCGACTTCACCCCCTGGAGCGTGTACGTCAGCTCCGGGATCAGGTCCGGCCGGCCCTTGACCAGCGTGTAGCTGAGCGTGGCGGCGCCTCGCTGCAGCCGGTTCAGCTCTGCCCGGGCGGCGCGCAGGGCGGACTGCCGATCGCTGTAGGTGTGGCGCAGATCCTTGAGGTTCTCGCCGCCACCGGCAATGGCCTCCTGTTTCTTGGCGCTGTTCACGTCGTAGTAGTAGGCCCGCACACCGTCATAGCTGTCGCGGTCGGCCTGCAGGAACCGGTGCTGGTCGCCGTCGGCGCGGGTGAGGGTGATGTGGGGCAGGTCCAGGCCGCTGGCGGTCTTGCCGCCGCCGGCCGGCATGCACACCAGGCAGCCGGCTTTCACGGTGGCCACCGCGTCGAAGTCCTCGCCCAGGCGCGTCAGCAGGTTCGCATCGGACTCGTTGGCCTGGTCGAGCTGGGGGATGGCCAACCCATCCAGGGCGCCGGAGATCGTCGCGGTGAGCCCATTGCCCTGGGCGATGTCGCCCAGGACTTCGCCCAGCGTGGTCGCGCTCCAGCTGCGTTCGCGCTTGGTCTTCAGGCCTTTGCGCAGATCCGCCGACCTGGCGCGGATACTGAGCACGTCCGGCGCGCCGCTGTGCTCTGTCTCGTCGACGATGTAGCTGCCTTTGTCCACCAGGCCGGTGTCGCTCCATCCCAGCCACAGGCGCACTACGGCGCCGCGCGGAGGAATCACCAGCAGCCCGTCGTGGTCGCTGAGGGTCAGGTCCAGCTGGTCCGCTTCGAGGCCGCGGTTGTCGGTGAGCTGCAGGCTCATGAGGCGCGGGCTGATCAGTTGAGCGATATCGCTGCCGTTGACGGTGATTCGGAATGCCGGCACCGGATACGCGGCATCACGCTGCAGTCCGTCGTAGGTGTTCCGCAGGAAGCCGGTGACCTTGGCGATGGCGGCTTCGATCACAGCAGCTGCCTCAGGATGTTCACACCGCCCGCGATGCCGGCGCCGAGCATGTCGATGCGGCCGTCATCGATGCGCTTGAGGCTGAGGGTGAAGTCGATGCGCCGCGCGGCGCCGTCCTGGAAGAACAGCGTTCGGTTGTCGCTGAGGCTCTCGATCACCCATAGACCCAGCAGGCGGCCGGTGCCCTCGACCAGAGGCCAGGCTTTGCCGGTGTCCGCCATGTGCCGCAGGGCATCGAGCGCCGACGGGGTGCCGGCCAGCTCCGGTAGCAGAAGGCCGGGGAGGGTGATGGAGTCCTCGCCACGGCCGAGGAACTGCCGTGACGGTTGGGCGCCGATGCGGTTGCTGGCGGCATGGCGCCACTCGGTTTGCCGTTGCATCTCCTGGTAAGCCAGGGTGTGCAGGCTGAAGACGAACATGCCCAGTGCGAGCATCATGGCGGGTTACTCCTGGTCGGTAAGGCGGCTGCGCTGGCGGGCGGCCTTCTCGCTGTTGATGCGGGCCAGCTCGGCGCGGACCGCCCGGCCGATGGCCTGCGGGTCCATGCCTGGGGTGGGATGGATGTTGATCTCGTAGATGTCGTGGCTGTCGTAGCTCGCAGACGGTGCTGCGCCCAGGGGGGCACGGTCATCCATGGTGATGGGCGTGCCACCAGCGGCAAGCGGGCCACCGCCGTTGAACTCCGGTAGCGTGCCCTTGAGCGCGAATGTGCCGGCGTCCGTCAGCTGCTGGCCCATGCGGTTGACCGCCTCCAGCGGAGCCTTGGCACCGTCGTCCAGGCCCATGGCAAGGCCCTCGGTGGTGAACCCGCCCAGTTCGGCGAAAACGCGGGAGGGGCTGTGAATCCCGAGCTTCTCCTTGAACCAGCCGATGGTGGAGTCACCCAGGGCCGACACGGCGTCCTTGATCTGGCCTAGGCCAGACATCAGCCCGTTGACCAGGCCGTTGACGATCATGTTGCCGAACTCGGTGAAGCGACTGGGCATGTCGACGCCCAGGTAGTTCAGCACCGCGGCGAAGGCCTGATAGATCAGGCCGATGGGGCTGAAGTTGGCCAACACTGTCAGGATGCCGCCGATGCCGGCGCCGAAGCCTGCGCGGATCTCCGTCCAGGCGTTGGCGAAGTACGCCTTCACCTGGTCCCAATTCTGGTAGATCAGGTAGGCGGCGCCGGCCAGGGCGGCGACCACGGCCGCAATGGTCAGGGCCACCGGGTTCGTTGCCAGGCCCCAGAGCGCGATGCTCACGGCGCGAATGGCGGTCAGCAGACCGCCTTTCAGCACTGCGACCAACCGGCCAACCACCGAGAACATGCCGGAACTCTTCACGCCGAACAGCGCCATGCCGTAGCGCACCATGGCGAACGGGCCGAGCAAGCTGGCCATGGTGATGGCCAGGCCGCCGAAGCCTGCGGCAAGTACTGCCACCGCAGCGACGACCTTTACCAGTCCGCCGGCCAGCGCGGGGTTCTCTCGCGCCCAGGCGCCGACGCTGGCCGCGACTTCGCCCAAGGTGTTGATCAACCCCTTCAGCTCTGGGGCTACAGCGGCGCCAAACTCTGCGAGGGCGTTGGTGAAGCTGCCCTCGGCCGCCTCCATGACGTTGCTCAGGGTGTTGAGCTGCTCGTTGACGCGGGTGCGCAGGTCGGCCTGGTCCTGGAGTTTTTTCTGTACCTCCTGATAGCCGGCCAGCCCCTTGTTCATCATGGTGTTGAGGACCGTCAGGGTTTCCGAGTCGTCCCCGAACAGGGCCTTGATAGCCGCGGTGCGGTCTTCGTCGTTCAGGACCTTGAGCTTTTCGACCTGGGCGTACAGGTTCTCCAGCCCCGAGAAGTTGCCGTCCTTGCCGGTGAAGCTGAGCTTGATGTTCTTTTGCTTCAGGGCCTTCATGTCGTTGACGTCGTCGACGCCATCTTTATCAAGACCAGCCTGGAAGATCTTGCGGTACGCGTTGCCGGCTGCGCCTCCTTCCATGCCGGCCTGAGTCATCATGACCAGCAGCGGGGCAAGTTCGTTTGCAGCATCGATGCCTGATTTCTTGATGACATCCATGACAGGGGCGATCTTATTGAAACCCTGCAGCATGTCCTCACTCTTAACGCCCAGGTAAAAGCCACGCTGGATAGTGTCCATCAGCGCGAGCATGTCCTTTTCAGACGTTCGAGTGGCGTCCTGCATGTTGGCGGCGAACTCTGCCGCTTCCTCTACAGGCATCTTCAGTTGCACACCTAGATAAGCAGCAGCCTCCCCGGTACCACCCAGGATGCTCTGCGCACTGATGCCCTGCCGGCGCAGCATGGTCATCATGTTCTGGAAGTCGGCAGTAGTGCCGGGCAGGCGGTCGCCGAGGCTGGTGGCCAGGTCGCTGATCTTCTTAAAGTCCTCGGCGACCTGGCCGTTGCTGCCCATCATCGAGACCTTCAGCTGTGTCGCCGAATCCTCGTTCGGGGCGAATGCGCCCAGGACAGCTTTCACCGGCTGAGCTGCGGCATACCCCGTCGCCAGGCCGGCGGCGCCGGTGCCGGCCATCTTCGCGGCCAGACCCTGGGTCCGTTCGAGGGCTGCACGGGCTTTGGCCAGCTTCGCTTGTCGGCTGGCCAGCTCCTCCATACGCCTGCTCTGGGCGCTGATGGCTTCGTTCGTCGATGTGATCTGTTCGCGCAGCTTGCGCTCATGGCTGCCCAGGTCGCGGGTGCTGATGCCTGCGCTGTACAGCTTGCCGCGCAACTGCTGCAGCTTCTCGGCCTGCTGCTGGTGCTCCGTCTTGAGCCGCTGTGCCTCGCGCACCGCCGTGCGCATGTTGCTGGCCATGGCCTTCGTGGGCGCCCCAGTGGCCGCCATCTCCTGGGCGATGGCGCGGACCTTCGCCCGGGCAGCCTCCAGCGCCTGGGTGGTTTCTTGGGTCTGGGTGAGCTGGGTGCGCCAGGCACTGACGTCCTTCTGCTGGGCGTTCAGCTCCTTGAGGCGGTCGCGGGCCGCCTTGAGCTGCCGGCCAGCCTCGAGACTGGCCTTGTCGATCTGTTTGAGCGGCGCGGTGGCCTGGTCGATGGCGTCCAACAGCACCCGCAGGCGCAGGTCATTTGCCATGGTTGTTACTCCTGATCCGCGCTCGCTCGCGCCAGTCCATCAGCTCGCAAACGCTGAGCCTGTCCATGTCACCGGGCGACCAGTGAAAGACGATGGCCACATCGGCCATCGCGTCTTCTACGCAACGAGGGATGCGTCCGTCTTCATCCGCTTCTGCAGCAAAAAACTGGCGACCTTCGTACCGATGGCGAACAGGTCGGCCGGGTCCAGACGGCTGACCTCGTACTCGTTCAGCTCGCTGATGCGCGGCACCAGCTTGATCAGGCTGGCCACGTCGATCTGCAGCAGTTCGGACAGGTGCAGGCCGCGCAGCTCGCCGGAGGTGGGCTTGCGCAGGGTAACGAGCGCGATCTCGGTGTCGCCGCGCTTGATTGGGGTGTCCAGCTCGACCTGGTTGTCGTTCAGCGGGGTGGCTTCGGTGGTCTTCATGGTGGCTCCAGTGGGGAAGAGGGGTTAGATGCCTATGGCTTTACGCTGCTCGGCGAGCATGTCTTTGCCGTCGATGATCTCGATGAAGTTGAGCAGGTCGATCTCGACCAGGACCTCACCGTCCACCGCCAGCTTGTAGTAGCTGCAGGTGGTGGTGATGCTGTGCTCGGTGTCCTCGCCGGGCGTGGCTTCGCCCATCTCGATGGTTTCGTGGCGGCCGCGGACGACGACCTCCACTGCCGATACGGTACCGGTGTCGTCCTGCTGGAAGCTGCCGGCGAAGCGCAGCATCACGCCGTCGGCCTTCACCGCGCCGAATTGGCGCAGGCCCAGCAGGTCCAGGCCGCCGGTCTTCCATTCGAACTGGATACCGTCGTCGGAAAAGCCCAGGTCGGCCTTCACCGGGCCGTTCATGCCGCCCCCGCGGTAGCCTTCCATCTTGCGGCTCAGCGGCGGCAGGGTGCAGGTCTTGCACACGCCCAGGTAGCTGGTGCCCTCGTTGAAGAGGTTCATGTTCTTGAGTTTGCGCGGCATGGCCATGGTGGCGGTCTCCGTCAGCTGTTGATGCGGCTGGCGAAGTCAGCCAGGTATCGATCGGTGATGCGCTGGCGGAGGGTCAGGTCCTCCAGCGGTGGTACCGGCGTGTAGTCGTAGTCGATGTAGAGCTTGCCGGCCTTGAGGGTAGTGGCGCTGTTGACCTCTTCGTCGTACCAGGCGCTGCCGCCGATCAGGTAGCCGCCGGCCACCAGCTCGCGGAACTTGGCGTTGATGCCCTCGATGATGTCGCGCACCAGGGAGGGATGCATGGGCTTGTCCATCGCCCACATGTGCGCCTCTGCCATGGTGTCGGCCAGCACCTGGGCGGTGCGGGTGTAGTTCTCGAAGGCGAACAATGGGTCTTCGGTGCAGGTGCGGCTGCCCCAGAAGCGGAAGCCGTCGGCGTTGATAAGCGTGGTGACTTCGTTGCTGTTGAGGTAGTTGGCGTCGGTCGCCGGGTTCTGCAGGTCCCAGAACACGTCGGCGCTGATGCCGGTCACGCCGTTGACCGGGATGTTCGAAAGGGTTTTGTGCCAGCCGATTTCCTTGTCGATCTTGGCGCGCAGGCCCAGGGCGCGGGCCACGGCCGGCGCAGTGACGGTGGCGTTGCTGGCGGTGCTCCACTGCTCGAAGTCCGGCCAGATCACCATAGTTTCACGCGCGCCGAAATTCTCGCGATAGGCGACAGCTTCTTCCTTGGTCTTGCAGCCGCTCGCGCTGACGTAGGCGAAGCCGCGCAGCTGCTGGGCAATCGCGGTCAGGGCGGTGGCCACCGGCAGGGTGTCGAGGCCTGGCACGCCGAGGATACGCGGGGTGACCTTGAGGCGGGTTTTGGCGGCCAGCAAGGCTTTCATGCCGGTGTACTTGCCGGTATCGGTGGTGGTGCCGATCAGGTTACTGGTGGTCTCGGCGTCCGTAGCGCCCTTCGCCACGCGCACAACCACAGTCGCGGGCTGGGTCTGCTCGGCGATGGCTTGCAGGCTGGCGGCAAGCGTACCGGTCTTTCCGGCCCTGCCGATGGCGCTCTGCACGTTGGTCAGCAGGACGGGGGTGTCGAGGGGGAAGGTAGCCGCATCGGCGTCGTCTGCGATGCAGACCAGGCCGACCACGGCGGTAGAAACGGTGCGGATTGGGCGGGTGCCCTCGTTGATTTCGAGGACCCGGACGCCGTGGTGGTATTCGTCGGCCATGGTAGGTGCCTTTGCAGTGGGGTGACACTGCACAGACTGCCGCGCGCGCGGAACTGCAGCGAGCCGGAAGGGTTGTAGGATCGCCCCCTACATGACGGACTCAATCCAAGCCGGAGCGATTGGCCGCGCTGCGAAATCTGGGAACGCGTCGGCTTGTGGCCAGTCGCGCAACGCTTGCATGAAAATCAGCAGCTCAGTGAACTGCGCTGCTGTCAACGTCGGTTCGGCGCCAATTTCCAGCTGATCGCGATGACGATCACGCAACCAGACCAGCGCACCGAGTTCAGCGTCGCGCCACGCGCGCTCAGTATTCGCGACATCACGGGGCGAGGGCTGCTCAACGACCGGTGGGGTAAACTCATCGCCGTCATATCGCCAACCGATCCACACCGGAACGCCCCCCGGCAGGGGAATGCCCAGCGCATCACCGCTGGCCAGACCAACGACAACACCCTCCTGAATCAATGCTTTCATCATGCTTGCCACCTCACCCGCGCGTTCATCTTGCCTGGCCCGATAGTGCCCGTTGGGATGTATGCGCTAATGCCAACGCGCCCATAGTAACGGTCACTGAACTTTGCCCCATCACCCGTTCCGATTGGCACCCCTGCAGAGTTTGTACCGACCGGCTCGGCGACAATCGAGTAGTCTGACTTTGTGAAGTCGTCAAAGTCCGTAAAGCTCGCAACATATGCGCGCGGTGTACGTGCCCAATTGAGTTCGAGTGTGTAGCCACCAGAAGCACCGGCCCAGAACGCTACTGCCTCCAGAGCCTTCTTGTTCGCCAGGGCAACTACAGCCGGTTTGCTGCCGGCCGCGCCGGTCACGACTTTCGCAAGCAATATGTCGATCGACGTCGAGTCGAATCCTGATGATGCCTGCCCGGCCGATGATCGATAGCTCGCGGGCACAGCATCGGAGTCGGTGCCCGGGGCGGTATACAGCGTCAGTGCGCCTGCTTGGAAGTTCGCACGCAAGAACAGTTGCGAGTTGACCGGCAATGCTGCGCTTGTCCATGCAGTGGTTTTCACAACGCGCGGCTGGCCCAGTTCCCCAGCCACATCAGCCTCGGCGAGCAGAATGTTGACCCCCGCCGGCACGCTCACTGTTCCCCCGCCGCCTGCCTGCGCAGTCGCCACGAGCGATAAGCGCCCGTCGGGCGTGGCGACGGTGGGGTAATCAAGCGCCGCCAGCGGGAGCTTCAAGGCATCGCTGATCGCTTTCGCCATCTCGACTTTTGTCGGCGCGTCAATGATGCCGAATCCGGCAAGTGTTGTCGGGTTCCAGCTGCCTGCTGTCACTCGGCCCAGAGCATCGACTTGAACGCGACCGTAGATGCCTGGGACAACGGTTTTACTGATCACAGAACGGAACACTAGCGGAGTCGATCCAAGAATCGGGAAGCTGGTGTTGCTCAACTGCCATACCGAGCTTGCGTTGATCGTGCCTGCATGCACTGCGATCAGATGAGCAGGTGAACACACTGCGCTTGTGTTGGCGTCCAGAGCGCGCGGCCAGACCCCGAC
>NZ_BCBT01000076.1:0-25420 GCF_001320965.1 Pseudomonas sp. NBRC 111143
CGATCTCGTAGGCGCTGAAAATCTTTCGGCGAACCCTCCCAGCCTCTACGCAACCACCTTGAAAGGCATGCCACTCACGGCGCTACGACAGACACGATCGCGTGGGCCGCGCGGACCCGTTCATCGTTGGGGTAATTGCGATTGGCGAGCAGCGCGATCGCGATTCCCTTGGCAGGCACAAAGGCGACGTAGGCGCCGAACCCGGTGGTGGCACCGGTCTTGTTGTACCAGTACCCAGGAGCGTCCGGCTGCGCCGGCTGCAGGCGCTTGGTGGCCTGTGCCTCACGGATCATCTGCACACCATTGCCCTTGACCAGAGTGTCGAGTGCGACCGGATAGGGGTAGCGTTCCCAGCCCAGGCCCTGGGTCATGTCGCCCACCTGGAAGTAGCCGCCGTGGGTGATGGTGATCGCCTTGGCCATATCCGCCGACAATCCCTGCGGGTCGAGCTGCGCGCGCAGGTAGGCGAGCATGTCGGTGGCGCTGGTCTTGATGCCGTAGGCTTCGTCGGCGAAGGCCCCAGGGCTGACCCGAATCGGGCGCTCATTGGCATCGTAGCCCTGGGCGTAGTGGCTGCGCTCTGCTGCCGGGACCTGCAGGTAGGTGTGCTTCAGGCCCAGGCCTGGGAGCAGGTCCTGGCGCATCAGTTCGGCGAACGGGCGTTTCTGCGCCTGCGCTGCGAGGTTACCGAACAGTCCCAGGCTCGGATTGGAATAGCAACGGCGGGTGCCGCGCTCGGTTTTCTGTTGCCACTGCTGGAGGAACACCAGCGCCTGCGCGTCGTTGCTCACCTCGTCGGGAAACTGCAACGGCAGGCAGTCAGCACTGTAGGCGCCCAGTTCCAGCACGCTCGCCGAGCCCAGCGCGGACTTTTCCAGTGCCGGTTGGTAGCGGCTGGCCGGGGCATCGAGGTCGAGCTTGCCTCGGGCGCTGGCCAGTGCGACGAGGGTCGCGGTGTAGGTCTTGCTCACCGAGCCGACTTCGAACAGCGTGTCGCGGGTCACGGGGCGATTGTCGGCCTTGTCGGCCACGCCGTAGTTGAAGTAGTGCGCCTGGCCATTGGCGTAGACCGCCACGGCCATGCCGGGAATGCGTTGTGCCTGCATCAGTGGCTGGACGATGGCGTCGACCTGGTGTTGCAGGTCGTCGGCCAGCGCCGGGGTTGCGGTCATCGCCAGGGCCAGGGTGAGCAGGGCGGGGCGGAGGTTGTACATCGGTAGGTTTCCTTGCCTGGAAGAGGGCCAATGTCCGTTCAGCGACACTGGCGGGGGTTCCGGCGTTAGCGCCGAGAGAGCGCAGACCTTATCGTCAGGCCTTGCACCATGACAAGACGGACACTTCATGAAGTACCTGCGCATGCTTTTCGATAAATTCACCCTGACCCTGCTCTCGGTGGTCCTGCTTGCAACCTTGCTGCCCTGCTCGGGTGACGGCGCGGTGGCCTTCGGCTGGCTGACCAACCTGGCGATTGGCCTGTTGTTCTTCCTGCACGGCGCCAAGCTGTCACGCGAGGCGATCATCGCCGGTGCCGGCCACTGGCGCCTGCACATCCTGGTGTTCTCCTGCACCTTCGTACTCTTTCCATTGCTGGGCCTGGCGTTCAAGCCACTGTTCGTGCCGCTGGTGGGCAACGAGCTGTATCTGGGCCTGCTCTACCTGTGCGCCTTGCCTGCGACCGTGCAGTCGGCCATCGCCTTCACCTCGCTGGCACGCGGCAACGTCCCGGCAGCGATCTGCAGTGCGGCGGCCTCCAGCCTGCTGGGCATCTTCCTCACGCCGCTGCTGGTGATGCTGTTGCTGGGTGCTGACGGCGATACCGGTTCGGGGCTCGATGCGGTACTCAAGATCACCCTGCAACTGCTGGTGCCCTTCGTGGCGGGACAGATCGCCCGTCGCTGGATCGGCGCTTGGGTCAAGAAGAATGCACGCTGGCTGAAGATCGTCGACCAGGGTTCGATCCTGCTGGTGGTCTACACCGCGTTCAGTGAAGCGGTCGTGACGGGCTTGTGGAATACCGTCTCGCCGCAGCACTTGCTGGGCCTGTTCGTCGCCTGCGGCGTGTTGCTGGCGGTGGTGCTGCTCGGTACCCGCTTGCTGGGGCGCGTGCTGGGCTTCAGCGTCGAAGACCGTATCACCATCCTGTTTGCCGGCTCGAAGAAGAGCCTGGCCACCGGGGTGCCGATGGCTCAGGTATTGTTCGTGGGGAGCGGGATCGGCGCGATGATCCTGCCGCTGATGCTGTTCCACCAGATCCAGCTGATGGTGTGTGCGGTGCTGGCGCAGCGCTACGCAGCGCGGGAAGTGGTGGGCGAGGAAGCTTCGGCGGCGTCCTGACGCAGAGGATGGTGTGAGCGGGACGCGAAGCGCGTACCGTTCACACCAACGCTCGCTCTATCCCGCCCGCCACCAGGCTCTCCATCAGCCCGACGCCTTGCAGCTCGGGCACGCCACGCGCTTGCAGCACGCCCGGCAGCTGGTTCAGCAAGCTACCCAGCACGTGCCCGGCCGCTGCCAGCACCTCGCCGCCATGACGCGCCTTGGGCGCGACCAATTGCAACAACCCGGTTTCGTAGTCGTGGCGCAGCTCGCCCAGACGTGCCTGCTGAGCCTCGGTCAGGCAGCAGAAATCCCGCTCTGCCAGACGAAACTGCAAGGGCCGTTCGCTGTGCAACTGCCAGTGCGCGGCAATCAGGCCAGGCAATGCCGGCTTGCCTCTGGCCAGCGCGCGGCGGCCTTGGTCGAGCGTGGCCAGCAGTTCTTCGTACAGCTCCTCGATCAGGTCGAACAACAGGTCCTGCTTGCTCGGGAAATGGTGGTACAGCGAGCCCGCCGTCAGCCCGACATGCGCGGCCAGTTCGCGCATGCTGACCTGGCCGAAGCCTTTTTCGGCGAACAGCGCCATGGCCCTGTCGCGGCGTTCCTCGAAATTGGCGCAGCGCAGGGCAGCGGTGACCGGCATGACGCGCGCTCCTCAGTAGGTGAAGAAACCACGGCCGCTCTTGCGCCCGAGGTAGCCGGCGGCAACCATCTCCTTGAGCAGCGGTGCAGGGCGGTACTTGCTGTCGTTGAAGCCCTCGTGGAAGGCCTCCATGATCGCCAGCAGGGTGTCCAGGCCAATCAGGTCGGCCAGTGCCAGCGGGCCGATCGGTTGGTTGCAGCCCAGGCGCATGCCCGTGTCGATATCTGCGGCGCTGGCCAGACCCTCCTGACGCACGAAGATCGCTTCATTGATCATCGGCACCAGGATGCGGTTGACCACGAAGCCGGGGCGGTTGCCCGCAGTGATCGGTGTCTTGCCCAACTTCTCGGTGACCAGCAGCGCCTGGGCGTAGGTCGTGTCGCTGGTCTGAAGGCCACGGATGACCTCGACCAGGGCCATCATCGGCACTGGGTTGAAGAAGTGCACACCGATGAACCGCTCAGGGTGCTCGATGCTGGCGGCGAGCTGAGTGACCGACAGCGATGAGGTATTGGTGGCGATCAGGCACTGTGCAGCGACACTGGCGGCCACCTGCTGGAGGATGCGCTGCTTGAGCGCCAGGTTTTCGGTCGCGGCCTCGATCACCAGTTGCGCGCTCGACAGCTGCGCGTAGTCGGTACTGGTGCGGATGCGCGTCCTGGCGGCTTCGGCCTTGTCCGCCTCGAGGGTACCCTTGCTGACCTGGCGTTCCAGGTTCTTGCTCAGTGTGGCGATACCGCGCTCAAGCGCTGCGTCACTGACATCGATGAGCAACACCTGGAAGCCGGCTATCGCGCACACCTGGGCGATGCCGTTGCCCATGGTACCGGCGCCGATCACGGCGATCTGCTGGATGGTCATGTCAATGCTCCCGTCACACGCGCTCGAAGACCACGGCGATGCCTTGGCCGCCACCGATGCACATGGTCGCCAGTGCATAGCGCCCCTGGATGCGCTGCAACTCGTGGATGGCCTTGGTGGCGATGATCGCGCCAGTGGCGCCGACCGGGTGGCCGAGCGAGATGCCCGAACCATTGGGGTTGACCTTTTCCGGATCGAAGCCCAACGTCTGGGCCACGGCGCAGGCCTGGGCGGCGAAGGCTTCGTTGGATTCGATCACGTCCAGGTCCTTGACCGACAGGCCGGCCTTTTCAAGTACCTTGCGCGTGGCCGGTATCGGGCCCAGGCCCATCAGCTCAGGTTCGACACCGGCATGGGCGTAGGCCACCAGCCTTGCCAGCGGCTTGAGGCCAAGGCGGCGCACCGCATCGCCGGTCGCCAGGACCAGGCCGGCGGCGCCGTCGTTGATGCCGCTGGCATTGCCGGCGGTGACGCTGCCGTCTTTCTTGAAGGCGGTGCGCATGCCCGCCAACTGCTCGGCACTGACATCGCCGCGCACGTGCTCATCGACGGCGAACTGCACACTGCCTTTGCGGGTTTTCAGTTCGATCGGCACGATCTGGCTGTCGAAGCGACCCTCGGCGATGGCGCGGGCGGCGCGACGCTGGCTGGTCAACGCCAGATCGTCCTGCATTTCACGGGTGATGCCGTGCTTGGCGGCGACGTTCTCGGCGGTGATACCCATGTGGAAGCCTTCGAACGGATCCTGGAGGATGCCGACCATGTAGTCGATGCCCTGCAGGTCACCCATGCGTGCCCCCCAACGGGCTTGCGGCAGCAGGTAAGGGCCGCGGCTCATCGACTCGGCACCAGCAGCCAGGGCAATGTCGGTATCGCCCAGCAGCAGGCCCTGGGCGGCGGATACGATCGCTTGCAGACCCGACCCGCACAGGCGGTTGACGTTGAACGCCGGGGTTTCCTTGGGAATGCCGGCGTTCATCGCCGCCACTCGGCCCAGGTAGGCGTCGCGGGGTTCGGTCGGGATCACGTTGCCCATCACCACATGGCCGATCTGCTCGGCGGCCACGCCCGAGCGCTCGATGGCAGCGCGGGTCACAGCGGTGGCGAGGTCGGCCAGTGGCAGGTCCTTGAGTGAGCCACCAAAACCACCGATGGCCGAACGCACTGCACTGACGACATAGATTTCTGCGCTGCTCATATATAGCTCCGATTGCGAAGGCGTGGCGGGACGGTGCCGGGCTCTGCGAGAATGGCGACCGTTGCGGATGGGGTCCGAGTCTAGGCAAAGGCCGGGAACGGGCCTATGCCGAAACTGCTCAGTCAACCTGGCATTTTTTGCCACTCAGCATAGACAGCGGATATCCGTCATGCGCGAAAGCGATTCGGTCGCGGTGTACTTTCTCAATGCCATGCTCCACGCCCTGCGCGATCGCCCCGAGGAGCGCGATGCGCAACTGCGTGCGGTCGGCATCGACCCGGCACTGCTGGCCCGCCCCCAGGCGCGGGTACCGGCCAAGGCGTTCGCCCGGCTGTGGCTGGCGCTGATCGAAGACCTGGACGACGAGTTCTTCCGTCTCGACAGCCATGGCATGCCGATGGGCAGCTTCGCCCTGATCTGCCGTGGCTTGATCCAGGAGCCGACCCTGGAAAAGGCGCTGCGTCAGTGCCTGGGTAACTTCGCGTTGTTCCTGCGCGATTTGCGCGGCAGTTTCTCGGTGCGCGGCGGGCGTGCGGTGATCAGCGTGCAGTCCAATATCGAAGATCCGCTGACACGAGTCTATGCCGAGGAAACCTTCCTGGTGCTGGTGGTCGGCCTGCTGTGCTGGCTGGCCGGACGGCGCATCAGCATCGACCGCACCGAGCTTGCCGTGGCGCGCCCGGCGCAGGACGACGACACGCTGCTGTGGGGGCCGGACCTGCGCCTGGGCAGTGGGCGTACCGAGGTGGAGTTCGACAGCGCCTGGCTGCGCCTGCCGGTGGTGCAGGACCTGGCGGCGCTCAAGACCTTCCTGCGCAGCGCGCCGCAGGGCCTGGTGATCCGTTTTCGCAACCAGGGCGACCTGGTGGCGGAGGTTTATCGCCATCTGCGCAGCCGTGGCTACGGACAGTGGCCGACCCTGACGGCCATGGCCGAGCGCCAGGGCCTGAGCGCCAGTACCTTTCGCCGGCAACTGGAGCGCGAGGGGCGCTCGTACCAGCAGATCAAGGACGAAGTGCGTCGGGCCATGGCGTTCGAGCGTTTGCGCGAGGGGCAACTGAGCATTGCCGAGATCGCCGAGCAGACCGGGTTCCAGGAGCCCAGCGCCTTTCACCGGGCGTTCAAGAAGTGGACGGGGCAGAGTCCGGGGAGTTATCGGACCCGGCTGGGTGTGAACCCGTAGACCGCCGGGGCCGCATAGCGGCCCCAAAGGCTCCACCTCAAGCCGGCACCATGGCAAAGCCGACACCAAAGCGGTTCCAGGCATTGATGGTGGCGATCGCCAGGGTCAGGTTGGCGACCTCGCTCGGTTCGAAATGCTCCAGCAGCGCTTCGTACTCGACCTGCGGTGCACCGCGCTCAGGCAAGCGGGTGAGGCTTTCCAGCCAGGCCAGTGCGGCGCGTTCACGCGGGGTGAAGAAACGGGTTTCCTGCCACACGCTCAGGGTCTGCAAGCGTGCCTCGGTTTCGCCCGCCTTGCGCGCATCGTTGGCGTGCAGGTTCACGCAATAGGCGCAGCCATTGATCTGCGAGGCGCGCAGGCGCACCAGTTCGAGCAGTGAATGCTCCAGGCCGCACTTGGCCAGGACCTGCTCCAGGCCGACCATGGCCTTGTAGGCTTCAGGGGCGTGCCTGGCCCATTCGATTCGATCGTGCATGGTGATTCTCCAGTCAGTTCAAGTCAGGGGTGATTCGTGGTGCCAGCGTAGCGCCGTTGCCTGCAGGGCCCGATAGCCAATCCCGCTATTTGCCGGGAGACCAATGCCGGCATTCGTGCGGCCACTGACCTGCATCCAATCTCTTCATTTCTGCCGCGCGCCAGCAGCCGGGATAATGGCCGCCTGTTGTTCGAGGAGTATCGATTCATGTCCAACGAAACCTTCATGCGTGAAGCACTGGCACTGGCCCGCGCCAATATCGAAGCGGGTGGTCGCCCGTTCGGTGCGGTGCTGG
The DNA here is from genome assembly GCF_001320965.1 of Pseudomonas sp. NBRC 111143. Lineage (NCBI taxonomy): Bacteria > Pseudomonadati > Pseudomonadota > Gammaproteobacteria > Pseudomonadales > Pseudomonadaceae > Pseudomonas > Pseudomonas sp. NBRC 111143. The sequence goes on from NZ_BCBT01000076.1 coordinate 6,972, forward strand.
TGCACCAGGGCCAGATCGTCGCCCGTGCGGTCAACGAGATCCACAGCACTCAGGACCCGACTGCCCATGCCGAATTGCAGGCGATCCGCAAAGCCGCCCAGGCCTTGGGCCGGTCGCGTCTGGACGGTGCCGAAATCTATGCCAGCGGCCACCCGTGCCCGATGTGCCTGGCCGCCATGCACCTGTGCGGCATCGAGCGGGCATGGTTCGCCTATGACAACGACGAGGGCGAGCCTTACGGACTGTCTACGGCAGCGGTCTACGCGCAGATGGCACGTGCACCGCAGCAGCAGAGCCTGCCACTGCGCGTGCTCAAGCCTGAGGGCGAGGCCGGCCTCTACCAGCAGTGGCGGCAGGCGAACCCGGTATGAGAGGCGCGTTGAACCTGCTGCTGGTGATCCTGCTGGCCCTGAACCTGCGGCCGATCCTGACCAGCATCGGCCCCTTGCTCGAACCCATGCGCAGCAGCACCGGGCTTGGCTACCAGCAAGCGGCGTTGCTCACGGCGCTACCGGTGCTGTGCATGGGATTGGTGCCTTTGCTGCAGCCTTGGCTGCGGCGTTGGATCAGCGAGCATGGCGGGATGCTCGCCGGTCTTTCGGCCATCGCCCTGGCGTGCCTGTGGCGGCTGCAACTGGACAGCGCCTGGGCGCTGATCGCCAGCGCCGTGGTCGCCGGCCTTGGCGTGGCGGTGGTGCAGGGCATGATGCCGGGGTTGGTCAATCGCTGGTTCCCGAGCCGCCTGGCTGCATCGATGGCGCTGTACTCGGCAGCGTTGATGAGCGGCGGCGGCCTGGCTGCGGTGCTCGGGCCGACCGTCAGCGAGGTGGCGGGGCGCTGGCAGGCGGGGCTTGGCATCTGGGCAGTGCCCGCGCTACTTGCGCTGTGCGGCTGGGCCTGGCTACGCCCGCGCCACGACACGCCTCACCTGGCCGCGGCCAGCGACGGTCACTGGTTCGGTAATCGCCGCGCCTGGTTGTTGGCGCTGTATTTCGGCCTGATCAACGGCGGCTACACCAGCATGGTCGCCTGGCTGCCGGCCTATCACCTGGAGCACGGCGGTACGGCTCAGGGCGGTGGCGAGCTGGTGGGGCTGATGACCATCTTCCAGGTCAGTGGTGCGCTGGGGCTGCCATTGCTGCTGAGGCGCCTGCATGACCGGCGGCCTGGTCTGTGGTTGGCGCTGGCGATCCAGTTGGGTGGGTTTCTCGGTTTGCTGCTGGCGCCTACCCAGGCCATGGGGCTTTGGGTGGCGATGATCGGCCTGGGGCTGGGTGCGTGCTTCAGCCTGAGCCTTACCCTGACCCTCGAGCATCTGAAAACACCGGGCGAGGCGGGGAGCCTGGCTGCCTTCGTGCAGGGTGTCGGCTTCATCGTCACCGGTACCGTGCCTTATGTGACGGGCTGGCTGCGTGCGTTCACCGGCGATTTCCAGGCTGCCTGGACGCTGCTGACGTTGACCGTGGTGGCGATGCTGCTGGTGACCGCACGCTTTGCCCCCCGAGGCTACGCCGCTGCCATGGCGCGGCGGGGGCGCTCGATGCAGGCGACGACCCTCAACTGAGCTGCTGCAGGGCATCGCGCACGCGGTCCAGCGCCGGGTCGATGTCCAGCCGCTCGATGGCACCAAAGCCCATCAGCAACCCCGGACGCACTGGCACGTCGTTGAAGAACGGCGTCAGTGAATAGACGCCGACTTCGACCCGGCGAGTCAGCCTGACCAGCAGCTCCACATCGACTCCAGGTGCGGCCAGGGCGCTGAGGTGAAAGCCGGCGCTGGCCGGTACGGCGCTCAGCCAGGGCGCCAGGTCGCTTTCCAGGCGTGCGAGGATGCGCTCGCGCCGTGCGGCATAGATGTCGTGGCAACGACGAATATGGCGGTTAAGATGGCCTTCGCCGATGAAGCGCGCCAGCGCCCATTGCTGCAGGCTCGGGCTGTGCCAGTCGCTCAGGTGCTTGGCCACGCAGGCGGCGCGCAGGACGCTGGGAGGCAGTACGGCATAGCCCAGGCGCAGCTCCGACAGCAAGGTCTTGGAAAAGGTACCGACATAGGCCACCAACCCGTGTCGATCCAGGCGTTGCAACGCATCGCTGGCCGGGCCCTGATAGCGAAATTCGCAGTCGTAGTCGTCCTCGATGATCAGCGCTCCGAGTTCAGCGGCGCGGGCGAGCAGGGCGTGTCGGCGGCGTTCGCTCATCGGCATGCCGAGCGGGAACTGGTGCGACGGCGTCACATAGATCAGTTGGGTGCCGTCTGCGATCTGCTCGACGCACAGCCCTTCATCATCCACGGGCACCGACTGCAAATCAGCGCCCATCGCCAGAAACAGCTGGCGTGCCGGTGGATAGCCGGGATCCTCCATGGCCACGCGTGTACCGGGCTCGACCAGCACCCGGGCGATCAGGTCGAGCGCCTGCTGGGCGCCGTTGCACACCAGCACATCGGCGGCGCTGCAGTGCACGCCGCGGGCGAAGGCAATGTGATGGGCGATGGCTTCGCGCAGCTCGGGCAGGCCCTGGGCCGGGAACTGGCGCTCGCTGTGGCGCTGGCTGCAGCGCAGGGCGTACTGCATGCAGGCGCGCCATTGGTCGAAGGGAAACTGGCTCTTGGCCGATACGCCGCCGACGAAGTCGTAACGCGAGGGCGCCTCGAGCGCGGAGCGGCCGAGCACGGTGGCGCGTTGCTGCCAGCGTTCGAGGCTGCTGGCGGCGGCCAGTGCAATCGGCTCGACGTCGCTGGCCTGCAGGGCCCGCCGTGGGCTGACGAAGGTGCCACGCCCGACCACGCCGCTGAGCAGATTGTCGTAGGTCAGCCGCGAGTACGCTTCGGCCACGGTCTTGCGCGATATCCCCAACTGCTCGGCCAGCAGGCGCGTGGGCGGCAACTGGGTGCCGGCGGCCAGGTGGCCGCTGTCGATGGCGCTGCGCAGCTGCTGGTAGAGCTGCTCGGCCAGGCCCTTGCGGCCCTCCAGGCGAATGTGTAGTTCCATGGGGCTATCCGGATGGGGGGACGGCCTAGCTTGCGATTTTGGGGGGTGGCTCGCAAGTTTTGTTGCTTGGCGGGAGTTCTTCAGCGTCTGTGAGATCGAGCGCCGCCCGCGCGGCGCTCGATCTCACAGGCCCTAAAAAGCTGTCGGCGAACACCTGTCAGCCCTCACGCGATCACATTCGAACACCTTGAGATGATTTCCAGAATCTCAACCTGGAAAAGGCCTACAGTCTGCTCAATGCTCGAAAATCGGCGGAGCCTGCTTCGCGGGCAAGCCCGCTCCCACAAAACCCGCTCCCACAAAATGGACTGCCCCCACAGAACCTGCTATCACAAAACCTACCCACGCACACCCAGATCAACCCTGACGATAACGTGGCGCCAACTGTTGATTCGACAGGTGCCCGTTCAACGCCTGGCGGCTGGCCTCGAACGCCTCGAAGCGTTCGATTTCGTGCAGCGACGGAATCGAGATCAGGCGCTTGGCGTCGAAATCGGCCAGTGCCGCTTCCACCAGGTCCTGCGCAGTCATGACGATCGCCGGATCCAGGTGCTCCACCGGCAGGCCGCCGATGCTCCAGAAGTCGGTGGCGGTGGCGCCTGGCAGTACGGCCTGGACCTGCACACCCTTGTCGGCCAGCTCCTTGTGCAGGCTCTGGGTGAAGGCGGTGACGTATGCCTTGCTGCCGCCATATACGCCATTGAGCAGTTCCGGCAGCAGGCTGACGACTGAGGAGATGTTGATCAGCGCACCCTCGCCGCGCTCGACGAAGCCAGGCACCGCGGCATAGGTCAGGCGGGTGAGGGCGGTGATGTTCAGCACGATCATGCGGGTCATCTGTTCGACGTCGCTTTCCAGCAGTGCGGTGTGGGTACCGATACCCGCGTTGTTGACCAGCAGGCCGATGCTGGCATCTTCGCGCAGGCGGGTTTCGATGCGCGCCAGGTCCTGGCTGTCGGCCAGGTCTGCCGGCAGGACTTCGACGCTGCGTCCGGTCTGGCTGCTCAGGCGAGAGGCCAGTTGATTGAGGCGTTCGCGGTTGCGGGCGACCAGGATCAGGTCGTGGCCGCGGCGGGCCAGGTGTTCGGCGTAGAGTGCGCCAATGCCGGTAGAGGCGCCAGTGATGAGGGCTGTACGAGTCATGGTTGCTGCTCCGTGGGTTGGGTTGCAGCGATGATGCGCGCCTTTGATTGTGGCGCAAATGACGCATATAGTACGTTTTCAGGACATCAAGCGAGGTGGGCCATGCATCGCGTCGGCTATCTGTTGTGTGAAGGGTTCCAGGTCATGGCGCTGGCGTCGCAGTCGGTATTCGAGTTCGCCAATGTGCTGACGGGCAAGCGTCTTTACGCCTTGGGCAACTACAGCGTGGCCGGCGGTGGGCTGGTGTCGTCGCTGGGCATGCAGTTGCAGACCCAGGCGGTCGATACGCCAGGGCATGCCGACACCTGGCTGGTGGCGGGCACCTTGTCGCCGATCGCTTCACCTGCCGATACGGCCAGCGTGGACCTGGTGCGTCGGCTGGGCGAGCAGGCGCGGCGTACCGCCGGGATCTGTACGGGGGCCTTCACCTTGGCGGCAGCCGGCCTGCTCGACGGGCGTCGGGCGACCACGCATTGGGCCTACGCCCGGGAGCTGCGGCAGATGCACCCGACGATCCAGGTAGAGGACGACCGCATCTTCATTGCCGATGGCAACATCTGGACGTCTGCCGGCATGACCGCCTGTATCGACATGGCCGTGGGCATGCTCGAGCAGGATCACGGCCATGAGCTCGCACGAGCCGTTGCGCATCGGCTGGTGATGCACCAGCGCCGCTCGGGAGGCCAGTCGCAACATTCGCAGCTGCTCGACCTGGCACCGCGCACCGACCGCATGCAGAGTGTGCTCGACTACGCTCGCCAGCACCTGCAGCGGCCACTGAGCGTCGAGGAACTGGCCGAGGTTGCGCACCTGAGCCCGCGCCAGTTCAGCCGCGTGTTCAGTGCCGAAACCGGGCAATCGCCGGCGCGGGCCATCGAGGGCCTACGCCTGGAGGCGGCGCGGCTGATGATCGAACAAAGTCGGCACAGCCTGGATGTGGTGGCGCGCGAGACAGGATTTCGCGACCGTCGGCATTTGCGCGAGGCCTTTGTACGCGGGTTCGGCATTCCGCCCCAGGCGATACGTCGTGATGCACGGCGCGTGGGGCGTGAAGGAGTCGTGGCATGAAGAAACGGGTGCGCATGGACGACCTGCAGGTGTTTGTCACCACTGTCGAGGCCGGTGGGCTTTCAGCAGCAGCGCGACAACTGGACATCTCGCCGGCCCTGGCCAGCGCCGCGTTGCAGCGCCTGGAGCACAGCCTGGGGATTCGCCTGTTGGTGCGCTCGACACGCCGGCTGCGCCTGTCGGACGATGGCGAGCGCTATCTGCCCCACGCGCGTCAGGCCCTGGACGCGCTGGTCGATGGCGAAATGGCGCTGGAGCAGGCACGCGCCGAACTGGCGGGGCCATTGCGTCTGTCGATGCCGTCGGACCTGGGGCGCAACCTGCTGTTGCCCTGGCTGACGGAGTTTCAGGCCGAATACCCACGACTCGACATGCGCCTGCGAGTCAGCGACCAGGTGGCCGATCTGTTTGGCGAGCAACTGGATGCCAGCATCCGCTACGGGCTGCTGGGGGATTCCAGCCTGGTGGCCTTGCCGCTGGCCGCCGATAACCGCCGCACGTTGTGCGCGGCACCGTCCTACATCGCTCGGCATGGCGCGCCGCAGACTCCGCAGGCGCTGGCCGGGCACAACTGCCTGCGTTATGTGATGGGGGAGCAGATCCACGATCGCTGGAGTTTCGAGGATGCAGGGGCAACGAGCACAGTGCTGGTCAGTGGTGATCGCTGCAGCGACGATGCCGATATCGTGCGACGCTGGGCGGTGGCGGGGCTCGGTGTGGTCTACAAGTCGCGCCTGGATGTGCTCGAGGACATCCGTGCCGGAAGGCTGGTGGAGTTGCTGGCAGACCATGCAGGGCAGGCGGCGCCGCTGCAACTGGTATGCGCGCACCGGCAGTCGCTGAGCCCGGCGGTGCGGCGCTTGCATGGGTTTCTGGCGCAACGGCTGCAGGCCTATCTCGCGTGAGCGGATACGCCTGCAGCCGTTGCGCTTCAGGTCACAGCACCTTGAAGCCGTGGGTGCCATCGCGCTCGAGTTGCGCGATCAGACCAAACTCCCAGTCGAGGTAGCCTTGCATGGCTTCGCGCGGGTTGTCGGTCCCTTCGTATGGCCGGCGATAGCGGTCGGTACGCTCCGCTGCCAGGCGCGTTTCACCTGATTCCAGGGGTTTGCCGGCGGCGATCCAGCTTGCCGTGCCGCCTGCCAGCAGATAGACCGGTGTGCGCGTCAGGGCTTCCAGGTCGGTGGCGGCAAAGCTTGCCAGCAGGCTGCTGCCGCAGGTCAGCACGTAGCGCTCGGCCTTGGGCAGGCGCTCCAGGGCCTCGGGCAACTGCGCGCGGATCGCCCAATAAGCGCCCGGGATGTGGCGCTTGACGTAATTGGCGCTGGCGGTGAAGTCCAGCAAGACGGTGCCTTCCTCGGCCAGCCAGGCCTGCAATTGCTCGACGTCGATCTCGGTATTGCGCGCAAGTGCCGGGCGGGGTGCCTGCCATTCGCCGGTTTCGCTGAAGTCGGCCTTGCTCAGGCCGTCGAGCACCGCCACTTCCCAGCCCATCTGCGCGAGCCACGAAGCGCTCATGTTGGCACGCACGCCGTCGTCATCGACCAGCACGATGCGGGCGCCGCGTACGCTGGCGTTGTGATCGGTTTCCTGCACCAACTGACCACCGGGCGTGGAGCGGCTGTTGGGCAGGTGACCGGCAACGTATTCCTCGGGTGTGCGCACGTCGAACAGATAGGTGGTGCGCGCAGTCTCTGCCTGCCAGGTGGCCAGACCTTGACGGTCCAGGCGTTGCACTCCGGCCCGGTCGGCAACGGCGCGGGCGCGCTCGGCAGCGCTGCTGCGGGTGCTGTCGCCGACCTCGGCGAAGCGCTGCGCCTGGCCGTGGGCCAGTTGTTGACCGGCCAGTGTCCAGCCGATGGTGCCGTTGCGCAGTGCTGCCACCGGGTTGGGGATGCCGGCGTTGACCAGCGATTGTGTGCCGATGATGCTCCGGGTGCGCCCTGCGCAGTTGACGATCACCCGGGTCGCCGGATCGGGTGCCAGTTCGGCGACGCGCAGCACCAGTTCGGCGCCAGGCACGCTGATGCCTCCGGGAATGCTCATGGTCTGATATTCGTCGAAGCGCCGGGCGTCGAGCACCACCACGTCGGCCTGGCTGTCGAGCAGGGCCTGGACCTCTTCGGCGGCCAGCGAGGGGGTGTGGCGCACACTCTCCACCAGCTCGCCGAACGCTTTGCTGGGTACGTTGACGTCGCGAAACAGCTCGCCGCCGGCATCGCTCCAACCGCCAAGCCCACCCTCGAGCACCGCCACATCGCTATAGCCCAGTGCCTGCAGACGCTCGACAGCGATGGCCGACAGCCCCTCGCCATCGTCATAGACGGTGATGGCAGTATCCCGGCGTGGCAGGCGGGCGAAGATTTCCAGTTCCAGCTTCGAGAGCGGGATGTTGGCCGCGAACAGCGGATGCGCCTGGGCGAAGGGGTCTTCTTCGCGCAGGTCGATCAGGGCGACTTCTTCGTGGGCCAGCAGGGCGGAGCGAATGTCATGGAAACTGCGTGTGCTGAGGCGGGTCATGGGGCAGGGTTCTCTTTGGACAGGTCCCAGATGTTGGGCAGGCTGGAGTTGGAATAACCGGAGATGAACGGCTTCTCGCTACCGTCGGGCAGGTAGACGGCGCGGCTGACCGCACCGATGTTGGCGCCGTAGACATGGATGCTGATCGAGACCCGGTCGTCGAAGGCGTTGCTGACCTGATGGATATCGCCGATGCGCGGTGACACCGCTTCCACGTGGCCAGGATCGATCCGCAGCCGCTCGCCCTGGGCCACCAGGGCGCCATGGGCGTCGCGGGTGAAGCCTTGGGCGTACTCGGCTCCGCGCAACATGCCGATCAAGCCCCAGACACGGTGGTCATGGATCGGCGTGCTCTGGCCTGGGCCCCAGACGAAGCTGACCACCGAGAAGCGTTGGCGCGAATCGCAATGCAGCAGGTATTGCTGATAGCGGGCGGGGTCCGGCTGGGCAAGGGCTTCGGGCAACCAGTCGTCATGGGCGACCAGGCTGTGCAGCAGGGTGTGGCCCTGATCGAGCAGGGTGGCTTCGTCGGGGTGGCGGTCCAGCAGGTCGGAGAGTTCGCCAATGAAGTGGCGCAGGCGCTCGAGGCGCGGTGTCTGGCTCATGGTTCAGGCTCGGGCTGACGGTCATGGGCAAACCCTAGCAACTGCCTGAATATTCTCAAAATTCAAATTATTCATAAGCTAATATGCAAACTTAGCATTTACTGATGATGAGACATTATCTGCAAGTTCTGCATTTTGAATGCATTAGGTTATGCCTAAAACGAATTTCACAGGGTGTGATCAAGTGGTTAGCGTATAAGTCACTGGGCATTTAGATTCAAACGCTATAAAAACTGTTTCTGACCTTGGGGCACCTGCAATGAGCGTTCAATTCATCGGCATGATCGGCCATCGCCTGTCATCGGAGATCCTGGCCCCCAGCGGGCCCGTCTTCGACAAGGACTACATCACCCGTTTTGCCCAGGCCCATGAGCAGGCTGGGTTCGATCGCATCCTGGTCGGTTATTGGTCGGACCAGCCTGACGGCTTCCTGGTGACTGCTCTGGCAGGGCTTGCCACCTCGCGTATTCATTTCCTGCTGGCGCACCGTCCGGGTTTCGTCGCACCGACCCTGGCCGCACGCAAGCTGGCGACCCTCGAACACCTGCTCGACGGGCGCCTGGCGGTGCACATCATCAGCGGCGGCAGCGACATCGAGCAACGCAAGGACGGCGACCACCTGGCCCATGACCAGCGCTATGCCCGCACCGATGAATTCCTCGACGTGGTGCGCAAGGTCTGGACCCATGACACGCCGTTCGACCATGACGGCAACCATTACCAGGCCGCGGGGGCGTTTTCGGCGATCAAGCCGCTGCAGCAGCCGCATCTGCCCATCTATTTCGGCGGCTCCTCGCCTGCGGCCCTGGCGGTGGCGGGCAAGCACGCCGATGTATACGCCTTGTGGGGCGAATCGCTGGAGCAAACCGCCGAAACCATCGCCGCCGTGCGCGAGCAGGCTGCGCGTCATGGTCGCCAGGTGCAGTTCAGTGTGTCCTTCCGGCCGATCATCGCCGCCACCGAGGAGGCGGCCTGGGCCAAGGCCGAGGGCATTCTCGGTCAGGCTCGTCAGCGCCTCGAGCAGGCAGGGCCGGTGATCGCCAACAAGCCGCAGAGCGTGGGCGCCCAGCGCCTGCGCGACACCGTGGCCAAGGGGGAGCGGGTCGACGAACGCCTGTGGACCGGCATCGCTGCGCTGGTGGGCGGCGGTCACAACTCCACGGCGCTGGTGGGGACCGCCGAGCAGGTCGCCGATGCCTTGCTGGCCTATTACGACCTGGGCGTGACCAGCTTCCTCATTCGCGGCTTCGACCCTTTGGCCGACGCCGAGGACTATGGCCGCGAACTGATCCCGTTGACCCGCGCCAAGGTGGCAGCGCGCAACGCCTGATATTCACTGTTACACGCGACGAGACCGCACGCGCGGATCGCCCTGACTTGCCCGAAGTGGCATCTGGAGACGAACGTGCGTTATCTCAAACAACTGGCCGCCGGTGTGCTGGCCACCTCGATCAGCCTTGCGGCGGCTGCGCAGACCCTGGTGGTCGGCGACCAGAGCTACAACGCCCGTGCCGTGATGGAAGCGGCCGGTGTGCTTGAAGATTTGCCCTACACCCTGGAATGGAAGCAGTTCACTGCCGGCTCTCCGGTAGCCGAGGCACTCAATGTCGGCAGTCTCGATCTGGGCCTGTTGGGGGATGCGCCACCGTTGTTCCTTGGCGCACTCGGTGCGCCGATCAAGGTGGTGGCGGTGTCGCGGCAGAACCTCGAGGGCGTGGCGATCCTCGCGCGCAAGGATTCCGACATCCACAGCCTGGCCGACCTCAAGGGCAAGCGCGCGGCGATCTGGAAAGGTTCCTGGAGCCAGCAACTGCTGTTCAGCGCCCTCGACAAGGCCGGCGTCCCCCGCGACGCATTGGAGCTGCGCTACCTCAGCGCCCTGGACGCCTCCCACGCGCTGGATGGCGGATCGGTCGACGTGATCGCCACCTGGGAGCCCTATGTCACCCAGCAGGAGCGCCAGGGTGCACGGGTGCTGGCCACCGCCGAAGGCATCATCCCAGCACAGAGTTTCGTGGTTGCCAATGCCAAGGCCGTGCAGGAAAAGCGTGCGCAGATCGCCGACTTCCTCCAGCGCCTGAAAAAGGCGCGTCAATGGACCCTGAGCGATCCGGCGCACACCGAAGCGTACGCCGACGCCTGGGCCAAGCGTACCCGTGCCGACGGCGACATCGCCCGCGCCTGGTTCGCCCGCGCCCGCACCGACCTGGCACCACTCAACGCACAGGTGATCACCGATGCACAGAAGACCGTGGACTTCTTTGCCGGAATCGGCCTGATCAAGGGCTATCCGGCCGCAAGTCTGTTCGACACCTCCTTCTCGGCGGCGCTGCAGGACAGCGCCGTTACCCAGCACTGAGGCCCCGGCATGAGCAAACGACAGATCAAACTGGGTGCCCTGACCATGGGCTGCGGCGGCCCAGGGCGACACAACCTGTGGCTGGACCCGGCGTTGCCTGCCGACGCCAGCGTCAACATCGACTGGTACATCGATATTGCCCGCCAGGCAGAAGCTGCGCTGTTCGACCTGATCTTCATCGTCGACAGCCAGTTCATCACGCCAGGTTCGCCGTCCCATTACCTCAATCGCCTCGAACCCCTGACATTGCTCTCGGCGTTGGCCGTCAGCACCCGTCATATCGGCCTGGTCGGCACCCTGACCACCTCTTACAACGCGCCGTTCAACGTCGCTCGGCGCCTGGCCTCGCTGGACCTGATCAGCAAGGGGCGTGCCGGTTGGAACGTGGTCACCAGCGGCGATGCCGGCACCGCTGGCAACTACGGGCTGGACGAGCATTACGACTACGACACCCGCTACAGTCGCGCCCATGAGCATGTGGAGGTGGTGCAGAAACTCTGGCATTCCTATGAAGACGATGCCTTCCCGCGGGATCGCCAGAGCGGGCGCTTTCTCGACCCCGCCAAGCTGCACACCCTCAACCACAAGGGTGAGCACTTCTCGGTGGTCGGGCCGTTGAACATCCAGCGTTCACCCCAGGGCCAGCCGGTGATCTTCCAGGCCGGGGATTCCGAGCAGGGGCGTGACCTGGGGGCGGCCACGGCGGACGTGATCTTCACCCACGCCGCAAGCGTCGAGCAGGGCCAGGCGTTCTACCGCGACGTGAAGGCTCGCGCCGCACGCCTGGGGCGTGACCCTGAGCAGGTGCTGGTGCTGCCGGGCGCCGAGATCTACGTGGGTGACACCGACGAGCATGCCCGTGAGATCGAGCGTCACTATCATCAGGCCGATCACAGCTTCGAGCTGGCGTTGAAGGAGTTCGGGCGTAACTTCGGTTGGCACGATTTCAGCCAGTACGACCTCGATGCGCCGTTCCCGCAGCAGAGCCTTGAGTTTGCCCGCAGCAGCTTCTTCACCAATGCCAAGCGCATCGCCGACCAGGCCAGGGACAAGGGCTTCAGCCTGCGCCAGGCGGTGGAGTTCGGCCGCCAGCTACGTCCGGGTGCCTTCGTGGGCTCGGCGCAGACGGTGGCGGCGAAGATGGCCGACTGGTTCGAAGCGCGGGCACTGGATGGCTTCAATATCTACATCGGGCATCCGGAGCAGTTCCGACGCTTCACTCAGGAGGTGGTGCCGTTGCTGCAGGAACGAGGGGTCTATCGCACGGCGTACGAAGGGACGACCCTGAGGGAGAGCCTGGGGCTGGCCATACCGCGCTTCGCTGATTGACTGTCGCCGCTGCGGCGATGGCATCACAGGCCATTGCCGCGAGCGGCGACCGATTTCGGCTCAATGCACGCGCTTGCGCATCGCCACGCAGGCCTGGGCCTGCAACGCCAGTTCGTCAAGGTGCTCATCGCGCTGGCGTTCGGCGTCGATCATCGCCTCTTCGCCATGCTGCTTGAGCAGGTAGGCGTGGATCTGACGCACTTCCAGGGTCTGGTAGATGGGCGCGATGTCCAGGCGCCCGACCAGCGCGCCGCTGGCTTTGCCGGTGCTGCTCATCAGCACCTGCGGCCCGGTGGCGCTCACGACCTGCAGGCCCATGGCCTCGAACCAGGGCACGGCGTGGGCGAACGCGCTCATCTCCACGCAACGGTAGCGTGCCCGCAGGTCTGTCAGTAGTCCGCGGGCGATGCCCTCGCGACGATGGGCAGGGGATACGGCGAGAAACGCCAGAACACAGGCGTGTGCGTCATCCTGGGCGGGCAAGGCGAGGGCGAAACCCAGCAGTTGGTCCGGGGCGTCGGCGTCCAGTGCCAGGACCAGCTCCACGGCCAGGCCCCGGGTGCCGTCCAGGGCCTGCAGGTATTGGTGGACTTCGAGGCCGACACCGTACTGGTACAGCGGATACAGCGGGTTGTCTGCGGTGATGGCGACGCTGCTCAGCGCGCCGACATGTTCGATCACCAGCTGGCGGATCTGGTTCTGGAAGGACTCGGGCGGCACGCCGTCGAGGCGGCTCAGGATGAACATCGGGGGACAGGCTCCGGCGGTTGAACTCACCCCGCGCCTGAATGACGCGGGGTTCACAGTCTAACCGCTTTTACCGGCCTGGCCTCACTGGCGCATCGCTGCCAGCATCAGGTCGAGGTTCTGCACTGCGGCACCGGAAGCGCCCTTGCCCAGGTTGTCAAACACGGCCGTCAGCAGGACCTGCCCGTGCTCGGGGTTGGCATACAGTGCCAGGCGCAGGTCGTTGCTGTCGTTCAGCGCCTGCGGGTCCAAGGGTGTCGCTGGGCCTTGCTGGTGCAGGGGCATTACCTGGACATGGCGCGCGCCCTGGTAGTGCTGTTCGAGACAGGTCTGCATATGCTCGGCGGTGACGCCCGGCGCCAGTAGGCGCAACTGCAGCGGGATGCTCAGCACGATGCCCTGGCGATAGTCGCCATAGCCCGGCAGGAACACCGGGCGTGCGCTCAGGCCAGCATGGGCCTGGATCTCCGGGACATGCTTGTGCGCCAACTCCAGGCCGTAGAGCTGCAGCGCCGGGGCAGGATCGCCACCCGACTGCTCATGACGCTCGACCGCAGCACGACCACCACCGGAGTAGCCGGAAATGGCATGCACGCTCAGCGGGTAGTCCGCAGGCAACAGGCCGGCGCGCACCAGCGGCCGCAGCAGGGCGATGGCACCGGTCGGGTAGCAACCGGGATTGCTGACCCGTGTAGCCTGGGCGATGCGTTCGGCCTGCTGCTCGTCCAGCTCCGGCAAGCCGTAGACCCATCCTGGGGTGGTGCGGTGCGCGGAGCTGGCGTCGATCACCCGTACTGCCGGGTTGTGAATCGTCGCCACGGCCTCGCGTGCGGCCGCATCGGGCAGGCAGAGCAGGGCGATATCGGCGCTGTTGATGGCCTCGCGGCGGCGCTGCGGGTCCTTGCGCTCGGTCTCGGGCAGGGTCAGCAGGCGAAGGTCGCTGCGACCGTGCAGGCGGGCGTGGATCTGCAGGCCGGTGGTGCCCTGGTCGCCGTCGATGAATATCAGGGGCTGGTGCATGGTGGGGATCCGTTCAGGAAGGAAGTGGGTGTATCCTCGCTGGTGTTTGATCTGAAGAAAATTTGAATATCATGACGACGATGTTCAGATTAAATGAATCACGACGTTCAACAGCATAAGGAGCAGCACCCTGCGAGAAATCAGCCTCGACCGCCTGCGCACACTGGTGGTGATCGCCGACCTTGGCTCTTTCGCCGAGGCCGCTCGCCAGTTGAACCTGGCACCACCGACCATCAGCCTGCATGTCGCCGAGCTTGAAGCGAGGGTGGGGGCTGCGCTGCTTACCCGTACTCGCGGGCAGGTTCGGCCCACGGTGGTCGGAGAAACCCTGCTGGCGCGTGCCCGTCGGCTGCTGGCCGATGCCGACCAGGCGCTGGATGAAGTGCAACGCCAGGTGGCCGGGCTGACCGGGCGGGTGCGCCTGGGCGCCTCCACTGGCGCCATCGCTCATCTGTTGCCCAGTGCATTGGCGGCCCTGCGCAGTGAGCATCCGGGGATCGATGTGCAGGTTCAGGTGCTCACGTCGCAAGCATCACTGGCGCGTGTGCGTGAGGGGAGCCTGGAAATCGGCCTGGTGGCGCTGCCGCAGGTGGCAGTGAAGGGGGTGAAACTCACCCCGTGGCGACGCGACCCGATCATGGCCTACCTGCCTGCCGACTGGCAGCCTCCGGCGCGGGTCACACCGGCCTGGCTCGGGCAGCGCGCGCTGATTCTCAACGACAGCAGCACGCAGCTGTCGCGGGTGACCAGCGATTGGTTCGCGGCGGCCGGGCTGTACCCGGAGGCGCGCATCGAGTTGAACTACAACGATGCGATCAAGAGCCTGGTGGCTGCGGGGTATGGCGCGACATTGCTGCCCCAGGAGGGGGAGGCGCCTGAGCTGGATCGACGCATCGCTCGACGCTCGTTGCGACCGGGGTTGTGGCGGGCGCTGGGGATCGCTTGCCGCGAAGGGGAGGTGGAGCGGGCCACGGGGCATGTGCTGGAGGCGTTGGAACGGTTGCGGCAATGACCGTCTGTGTCGACTGCCAACACGGGCATGCACCGCCGTGGTCCTTGGGCAGGCTTGTCCGCCAAAAGACCACGGCGATGATGTGGGTCAACCCCGCTCGCGCTTGCGCACCGCCGTTATCGTCTCACCACCCACTCCCCAATTGTCGGTGGGCACTTCCTCGATCACCACGAAGGTACTCGCTGGCGGCTTGTTCAGCACCCGTTGCAGCAGTTCGGTGGTGCCTTCGATCAACAGACGCTTGTGCTCGGCAGTGACCCCTTCTTCGGTCACACGGATATGAACGTATGGCATGGCAGGCTCCTTGGGTTTTCAGTGCCAGGTACCGGCGGTACTGCCGCCGTCTACTGGAAGTACGACGCCGCTGACGAAACGTGCGTCGGTCAGGTATAGCACGGCATCGACGATGTCCTGCGGCTTGCCGGTGCGCCCACTCGGCGACAAGACGCCCAGGCCTGCGACGTCGTTGTTGTGCAGGGGCGTCTCGATGATCCCCGGAGCCACGGCGTTGACCTGTACGCCGCTACCGGCCAGTTCCAGCGCCAGGCCCCTGACCGCCTGGTTCAGGCCACCCTTGACGAGGATCGGCAGCGCTGCGGGTACCCGCACGTTAGGCTGCATGGCGACCGAGGCGGTGATCGCGACGATGTGTCCATGGCCTTGGGCGCTCATGATCTTCGCTGCGGCCTGGGAGGGGTAGATGAAGCCCTTGAGGTTGGTGGCAAACAGCGCGTCGATGTCCTGCTCGGTGTAGTCGGTGAACGGTTTGGGAATGAAGATCCCGGCATTGTTGACCAGGATATCGATGCGGCCGAACACTTGCAGCGCCGTATCGAACAGGCGTTGTGCAGTACTGGCGTCGGCGATGTCGCCAGCGACGCCGACGAAGGCTGCCGGGTTGCCCAGCTCGATGGCGGCCTGATCGAGGCGGGCCTGGGTGCGGGCGTTGCCGACCACGTTGTCGCCCCGTTCGATAAAGGCCTTGGCGAGGGCAAAGCCCAAGCCGCTGGATGCGCCGGTGATAACGATGGTTCTTGCAGTGCTCATGGTGATCTCCAGATAAGCGAACCGGCTGGTTCGTAGGTGGAGCCACTCTAAGACCTCATCTGAAGTTGAAAAATAAGGCGGATGGCATTTCAATCGATACCTCATGTAATCAATAGAGCCATCATGACCCGCCATTTCGATGATCTTCAACTGGGCAGCCTCGAGCTGTTCTGCCTGGCTGCCGATACTGGCAGCTTCACTGCCGCCGCCACCGAGGCCGGGGTCACGCCCGCGGCGGTCAGCCGCTCGGTGGCACGCCTGGAAGAACGCCTGGGTGTACGGTTGTTCGTGCGTACTACGCGGCAGATGCGCTTGTCCGATGCCGGGCAGGTGTACTACCAACAGTGCCGCCTGGCACTTGGGCAACTGGTGGAGGCCGAACGCGAAGTATCTGGTGGCCAGATCGAGCCGCGTGGACGCCTGCGGGTCAGTGCGCCGACGCCTTACGCCCATCACCGTCTGTTGCCCTGGTTGCCGCGTTTTCGCGAGCGCTATCCGCAAGTGCAGGTGGACGTGCATGTCAGCAATCGCAATGTTGATTTCGCCGAGGAGCAGTTCGACCTGGCCATCCGCGGACGCGAGCCTGCCGATTCGCGGCTGGTGGCACGGCGCCTGGAAAACGCCGAGCTGGTGGTGGTGGGCACCCCGGGCTACCTGGCGCGAGCAGGCCATCCGCAGGTGCCGGACGACCTGGCGCGGCATGAGTGCATCCTGTTCGAGATCCCCAGCAGCGGACGCAGTGCGCCCTGGACCTTTCGCCGTGACGGTGGCCTGGTGGAGATCGAGGTCGGCGGCTCGATCACCTGCCTGGGCGACTTTCTCGCCACCGCCACCCTCGCGCGACATGGCGCCGGCCTGATGCAGGCGTACCGCTTCACCGTGCAGGACGCCCTGGACAGCGGTGAGCTGGTCGAAGTACTACCGGCTTTCGGTGGCACGGCCCGGCCATTCACCTTGATCTATCCGCAGGCGCGGCACATGCCGCTGCGGGTGCGGCTGTTCATCGACTTTCTGGTGGCGGGCGGGCAGTTACCCGCCAGCTGAGGGCTTCAGAACCAGCGGTCGTTGCGTTTGCGCCCGCGGGTCAGCGCCGGCAGGATCAGACCGGCCAGCAAGCCGGCGCCGGCGATGCTGCCGCCGTAGACCATGTACCGCATCATCACCTGCTTGTTCTCGTCGCCCAGGCGTGCCTGGGTGTCGCGCAGGCTCGACTGCGACTGCTCGAGCTGTTCGTTGAGGGCCTTGTTGCGCGACTCCAGCTCATCGATCAGCGCCTTGCGCGAATCCAGGGTTTCCTGCATGCCTTGCACACGCGTCTTCCAGCTGTCGTCGATGGTCTTGAGCTGGCCGGACAGGTCTGCGACCTGGGCATCGAGCTGCGGCAGGCGTTCGTTCTGGCCAGGGACCGTCTGCAGGTCGCTGGTAAGGATCCACACCAGGTCGCCACTTTGGCCGCGAACCTGGCTGTAGTTGCCCTGGGTGCCGATCAACGACACCTTCTGCCCGGATTTGAGCGTGCCGACGATGCGATGGCCATCGGTCGGGCCGCTGCGCACATACGTGCTCAGGCTGTCGCTGACCCAGCGTGCGTCGCTGGAGGATTCTTCGGCGTGGATGGACGGGGCAGTGGCGAGCAGGGCGGCGAGGGCGAGGGTGGCGCGGCGGAATTCGGGCATGGTGGTCTTCGCTGAAACAGTACGGTTGGAGGCCCGGTGACTGGGCCGTGAAGCGGTCGGTGGATTGACCGTCAGCGAAAGACCGTTTTTTTGTAGGCAGGTTCACTGCTTTGGGTGGGAATTGTCTGCAAGATATTGCAGATAACAGGTTTGCTCATGGGGTGACGCGTGCGCGGATCAATCGCAGTGGCAGTTCACCGCTGCGATTGATCCGCGCAGGTTGGCGCTGGAGCCGCGACCGGAGTCAGGTCACGACCTGGTAGCACGGCACGTAGGCCGCGCCGCCGGGCAGTTTCATCCGGTGCTGGTCGACAAAGGCCTGCAACAGCCTGCCCAACGGGTCGAGGATCGCCTGGTCACCACGAATCTGGTACGGGCCATGCTCCTCGATCAGGCGAATGCCCTTGTCCTTGACGTTGCCGGCGACGATTCCCGAGAACGCCCGACGCAGGTTGGCGGCCAGCTCATGGGGCGGCAGGTCGCGACGCAGGGCAAGATCGGCCATGTTCTGGTGAGTCGGGTCGAACGGGTGCTGGAAGCCACCGTCGATCTTCAGCAGCCAGTTGAAGTGGAAGGCGTCGTTGCGCTCGCGGCGGAACTGCTTGACCGTCTTGAGCCCCTCGACCATATGCCGGGCCACTTCGGCCGGGTCGTCGATGATGATCTGGTAGTGGCGCTGCGCCGCTTCGCCGAGGGTGGCACCGACGAAGGCATGTAGTTGCTGCAGGAACGGCTCGGCGCTGCGCGGGCCGGTGAGAATGACCGGGAAGGGCAGGTCATGGTTGTCCGGGTGCATGAGGATGCCGAGCAGGTACAGGAATTCCTCGGCGGTGCCTGCGCCTCCGGGGAAGATGATGATGCCGTGGCCGACGCGGACAAAGGCCTCCAGACGTTTCTCGATATCCGGCAGGATCACCAGCTCATTGACGATGG
>NZ_BCBT01000077.1:0-24366 GCF_001320965.1 Pseudomonas sp. NBRC 111143
TCCCAAGCGGAAATGCCCCACCATCCCCTTCAACTCATCCCCCAACTGCGCCAGCTCCACACTCGACCGCGCATTGTCCTGCATCGCCAGCGCCGCCTGATCCGCACTACCGCGAATCTGCGTGACGCTGCGGCTGATCTCCTCGGCCACCGAGCTTTGCTGTTCCGCTGCGGCAGCGATCTGCTGGTTCATCTGCTGGATCAGCGACACGGCCGAGGCGATGCTACCCAGGGCGCTTTCGGTGTGCAGCGCATCAGCCACGGCCATGCGCACCAGCTCGGTACTGCCACGAATCTGCGCCACCGATTGCTGGGCGTTACCGCGCAGGCTGGCTACCAGGCGCTCGATCTCCTCGGTCGACTGCCGGGTACGCCGTGCCAAGGCCCGCACTTCGTCGGCCACCACGGCAAAACCACGGCCCTGCTCACCAGCGCGCGCGGCCTCGATCGCCGCGTTGAGCGCCAGCAGGTTGGTCTGCTCGGCGACGCTCTTGATCACTTCCAGTACATCGCCGATGGTGTGGATCTCGGCACTCAGGCTGTCGATACCGGCACTGGCAGTTTCCGCAGCCTCAGCCAACTGTTCGATGCGCTGCATGCTCTGGCGTACCACCTGCTGGCCGGACTCGACCTTGTCATCGGCATCCTGCGCCGCTTGTGCTGCCTCCTCGGCGTTGCGCGCCACATCGTGCACGGTCGCAGTCATCTGCTGCATCGCGGTGGCGACCTGTTCGGTCTCCTCCTTCTGGCTGCCGACCTCACGGTTGGTCTGCTCGGTCACCGCCGACAGCGCCTGGGCATTGCCGGCCAGTTGTTCGATGCCCTGCTGCAATCCGCTGACGATACCTGACAGCCCCGCCGCCATCTGCTGCATGGCCAGGGTGAGTTGCCCCACCTCATCGCGACCTGCCACTTGCGCCTCGACCACCAGATCGCCAGCCGCGATGCGCTGGGCACTGGCGATCACCCGTTTGAGCGGCCCGACCACGGCGCGCGTGATCAACCAGGCGGCAACGATGCCCACCAGCAACGCCAGGGCCGTGGCAATGGCGATGGCCAGCGCGTTGTGCAGCAGCTCCTGACGCATGGCTTCCTGCTGCGCCGCATAGGCCTGGTCAACCCGGCTGGTGACCTGTTCGGCGCTGGCCTGCAACTGGGTCTTGGTGCCCTGCTCCTTGGCCAGTTCATCAGTGTATTCGTTGAGTTTGTCGGAGAAGGTGGCGATATGCCCGGCTACTTCCCCCAATACGCTCTGGTAACCGGAATCGGTGACAGCGGTCTTGAGCTGATCGACCAGATTCGCCGCATCGACCGTCTGCGCGATGCGCCCGGCGGACACCGCCTCTTCCCCCTTGCGCCCCTGCTCCAGACGTACCCGCGCCTCGTCCATCGCCTGCAGCATCAGGCGCGAGACCTGGGCCACCTGCGCGGCCTGATCGAGAAACTCGCTGCCCTGCTGGCCTTGGGACTGCTTGAGGGTGTAGGCGCCATCGTCCGCCAGCCCGGCCTGCAGCACATCGAGGTTGTTGGCGACGCTGGACACCGACCAGCCAGCCGTATCCAGCGCCAGCTCCTTGGCCTGCACGGCCTCGACGAAGGCATCGAAGGCCTGGCCATAGGCATTGAGGTCTGCCTCGCTCGCCGCCAGCGTCGGCAGGCTGCGCACGCGCTCGACCAGCGTCTGCAAGCCCGCGCGCAGGGCCTCGGCCTCCTTGATGTCAGAACGCAGGGCGAAGGCTTGCTCATGCTGGCGTAGACGCAGCAGGTCGGTATTGACCTCTCCCATCTGCCGCAGCCCGTCGAAGCGCTGGCCGATATTGTTCAGGGCGTACACACCGATGGCCGCCACCGCCAGGGTCAATAGCAGCACCAGGGCGAAGCCCAGGCCGAGTTTACGTGCCATGCCCAGATTGGACAGACTACCGCGCTTGGTCGCCCCCATCGCCGCTCCCCCTTGCCCATTCAGGTGTTCCCGAATACCAAGAGTGACAACCGTGCCGGCCGGCTCACAAGGGCTTGACGTCAGAATGGTGTCAAATAGCTATGACCCTGTCGTTTTCAGCTATCTGCAGGTCGCCCTGCATGTGCGAAGAAGGCCTGGGCACGGATGTCCTGCCCATACGCGACATTGATGCGTAGCCAGTCGCTGTCGGCTCCCTGGTGATCGAAAGCGCTGCCTGGGGTAAGCAACACCGAATGCTCCAGCGCCAGGCGATCGAGCCAGGCGAAATCCCGGCCCGGCACCCGCGCCCAGACGAACATGCCGCCATAAGGCTCGCAGAATACCTCCCAACCAAAGACCTCCAACTGCCCCAGCAACTTGGCCATGTGCTGGGCCAGGCGCAGCCGCAAACGCTGCACGCTCTTGCGATAGCTGCCGTTGGCGAGCATCTGCCCGACCACTTGCTCGACGAAGCGTGAAGTCCCGATGCCAGTC
The DNA here is from genome assembly GCF_001320965.1 of Pseudomonas sp. NBRC 111143. Classification (NCBI taxonomy): domain Bacteria; kingdom Pseudomonadati; phylum Pseudomonadota; class Gammaproteobacteria; order Pseudomonadales; family Pseudomonadaceae; genus Pseudomonas; species Pseudomonas sp. NBRC 111143. The sequence goes on from NZ_BCBT01000077.1 coordinate 2,437, forward strand.
ACCATCTTCAACTGCGCCAGTTGGCCGATCAGCTCGGCGTCGGCGGCGATGTAGCCAACCCGCAGGGCACTGCTCAGGGTCTTGGAAAAGCTGCCCAGGTAGATCACTCGCTGTTCGCTGTCCAGCGTCGCCAGTCGCGTGGCCGGGCCATCCTGGAAGTCTGCGTAGATGTCATCCTCAATGATCCGCAGATCGTGCTCACGCGCCAGCTCCAGCAAGCGGTAGGCGGTCTTGGGGCTGAGACTGGTGCCGGTCGGGTTCTGGTAAAGGCTGTTGACGAACAGGCAACGCGGGCGGTGCTCGACCAGCAGTTGCTCGAGCGCCTGGACATCAGGGCCTGCGGGGGTGCGCGGCAACGGCAACATGCGCACCTGATGCTGACGCAGCAGGGTGAACAGGTTGTAGTAGCCGGGGCTTTCGACCACCACCGTATCGCCGGGCTTGAGCAGCGTCCGCACCAGCAAGTCAAGACCATGGCTGCCGCCTTGGGTGGTGAGAATGCGTTCAGCAGCGGTGGGGACATCCAGCTGCGACAGGCGCTTGTGCAACTGCTGGCGCAGGCTGGCCAACCCCAGCGGCGAGCAATAGCGGAACAGGTCCTCGGGGTCGCCACGGCTGACCAGACGTATCGCCTGTGCCAGGGCATCACGGGCGTGCCAGGCGGTGGGCAGCCAGCCACAACCGAGCTTGAGCAGGGTCTCGTGACCATCCCCGAACTGCCTCCAGCTGCCATCGATCGCATCGCCCCAGGCCAAGGCATCCTCCTGGGCCAGCCCGGGCTTGCGCTCGGCGACGAAGAAGCCGGTACCGTGGCGCGCCTCCAGCCAGCCAATGGACACCAGACGGTCGTACGCATCGATCACACAGGATTGGCTGACCTCAAGGGTGCTGGCCAAGGTGCGAATCGACGGCAGCCGCGCACCGGGTCGCAGACGCTGTTGCTCGATCCAGGCTTGCAACTGGTCGGTCAGTTGCTGGACCAGAGGGACGGGACTGAGGCGATTCAGAGAAATGTGCATGGCGAAGTGTTTGCTGATTTTTGGGGAACAGTTAATCACAAATGCCAAGGATGTGTGTCTTGTTGGCGCAGGGAGATGAATTCAATGTGGTTTCACCCACCCCTTCGTAGATGGATACCCCATGCCCGCCCGCCTGGCCTTTGCCCTGTGCCTGATCACCCTCGCCGTGAACCTGCAGGCCCCGCTCTACACCACGTACGCCGATCTGTCCGGATACGGCGCCGCCGCTACCGCCCTGGCATTTTCCAGCTATGTGCTGGGTGTGCTTCCCGTGCTGCTGGCCTTCGGAGGCTTGGCGGACCGGGTCGGCCGCCGCCCATTGATCATGGCCGCACTGCTACTGTCGATGCTGGCCACAACCCTCGTCCTACTCGCACCCGGCCTCGAAACCCTCGCCGTGACCCGCCTGCTGATGGGCGTCGGTACGGCCTTGGCGACCACCACCGCGACCGCCTACATGGGAGAACTGCTGGGCGGCGCCGACAGTACCCGGGCTGCCAACTGGGTAACCGCCAGCACCTCGTTGGGCTTCGGGCTGGGCGCGGCACTGACCAGTCTGTTCCTGTTGCGTGGCCCGAGCCTGAGCCCGGGTAGCTTCTATCTGCAACTGCTGCTGGCCGCCGTCGCCCTGTTGCTGGTGTGGCGCCTGCCTGACCGTCGTCCGACACAACGCAGCGCCATGCTGCGCCTGCCCTGCTATCCGCCCGGCAGCCTGCCGTACGGCCTGGCGATCCTGCTGGCCTGGGCCTGCACCGGGCTGGTCATCGCACTGCTGCCAGGTGTACTGCGCCAGCACGGGCTGAGCGAGTGGTCGGGCTTCTCCACCTTCTGCGTAATCAGTTGCGGCGTGCTGTTCCAGCCGCTGGCTCGGCGCCTGGCAAGCGTGCGCGCCACTCTGCTCGGCCTGACGATCCTGCCGCTGAGCTATGCCCTGTTGGCCTGGGGCGCAGAAAGCGGCAGGTTGGCAGCGGTACTGGCAGGTGCCGTGGCTGCCAGCAGCGCCTGTTATGGCTTCATCTACCTTGGCGGGCTGGCGGCGGTAAACACCCTCGCCGGCAACGAGAAGACCCGCGCCAGCGCCGGCTTCTTCCTGCTCGCCTATCTGGGTTTCAGCCTGCCGGTGATCTTCACCGGGCTGCTCAGTGATCGCCTCGGCTCGCGCATGGCGCTGGTGTTGTTCGGCGCAGCCCTGCTGCTGGGCTGCGTCGCGGTGGTGGTGGCGTTGCTGGTCTCGGCACGCGTCTCGATCAGATGGCCGTCGCACCGCCATCCACGGTCAGGCTATGGCCGGTGGTGAACTTCCCCCCATCGCTGCACAGATAAAGCACTGCGCTGGCGATCTCCTCGACCTTGCCGATGCGCCCGACCGGGTGCATCGCTGCGGCGAACTCGGCCTTGCGCGGATCGGCCTCGTAGGCGCGACGGAACATGTCGGTGTCGATCACTGCGGGGCACACCGCGTTGACCCGAATCCCTTTCTTCGCATACTCGATGGCCGCCGACTTGGTCAGGCCGATCACCGCGTGCTTGGACGCAGCATAGATGCTCATCTTGGGGGCGGCGCCCAGCCCGGCCACCGACGCTGTGTTGACGATCGCACCGCCGCCCTGGGCCAGCAGCAACGGCAACTGGTATTTCATGCACAACCAGACGCCCTTGACGTTGACGCCCATGATCGCGTCGAACTCGGCCTCGCTACCCTCGGCCAGACGCCCCTTCTCGATCTCGATTCCGGCGTTGTTGTACGCGTAGTCCAGGCGACCATAGACGTCGATGATCTTCTCGTGCAGCTGGCGCACATCGCTGTCGCGGGTCACGTCGCAGGCCACGAACAGCGCGTCACCACCGGCTTCGCGAATCAGTGCGACGGTTGCCTCGCCACCAGCCACGTCGAGGTCAGCCACCACCACCTTCAGCCCCTCGGCGGCAAATGCCTGGGCCGTGGCTCGGCCGATACCTGCCGCGCCGCCGGTGACCAGGGCGACCTGGCCGGAAAAAGTCATGCTCATCACAGGCTCCTGCTTCACAGAGATCGAGTAGAGACTGAGTCTAGTCAGAGCACCACCCGGCTGGGCAGCATCATCAGAAGCACGGTTGGACTACCATCGTTTGCAGTGATTGTGCGCTGCCAGCCAGATCATCGAGGTGGATTACCGGGCATTCGCCAACCCGGTCAACCTTGCCTGGCCAGGCTCGACGGTCTATCAACAGGCTTTGCCATCTACAGGGAGAGATACCATGACCCAGACCAACCGCCGCTTCCTGCTCGCCAAACGCCCCGTCGGTGCCGTGCGCCGCGAAGATTTCGACTACCAGCAGGGCCCCGCCGCCGAACCCACCGACGGCCAGATCCAAGTGCGCAACCTCTACCTGTCGCTGGACCCGGCCATGCGCGGCTGGATGAACGAAGGCAAGTCCTACATCCCGCCGGTGGGCCTGGGTGAGGTAATGCGCGCGCTGGGCGTCGGCGAAGTCGTCGCCTCCAAACATCCGGACTACAAGCCCGGCGACCATGTCAGCGGCGCGCTTGGCGTACAGGACTACTTCACCGGCACGCCCCAGGGCCTGCACAAGATCGACCCGCGCTTGGCACCCCTGCCCCGCTATCTGTCTGCGCTGGGCATGACCGGCATGACCGCCTACTTCGCCCTGCTTGACGTCGGCCAGCCCAAGGCCGGCGAGACCGTGGTCATTTCCGGCGCTGCCGGCGCGGTCGGCAGCATCGCCGGGCAGATCGCCAAGCTCAAGGGCTGCCACGTCGTGGGGATCGCCGGCGGCGCGCAAAAGTGCCAGTATCTCAAGGATGAACTGGGCTTTGACGGTGTCATCGACTACAAGGCCGAAGACGTGCTCGCCGGCCTCAAGCGCGAATGCCCCAAGGGCGTGGATGTGTATTTCGACAACGTCGGCGGCGACATTCTCGACGCCGTGTTGAGCCGCCTGAATTTCAAGGCCCGCGTGGTGATCTGCGGCGCCATCAGCCAGTACAACAACAAGGAGGCGGTGAAAGGGCCAGCCAACTACCTGTCGCTGCTGGTGAACCGCGCGCGCATGGAAGGCTTCGTGGTGATGGACCACGTCAAGGAGTACGGCAAGGCTGCGCAGGAAATGGCTGGCTGGCTGGCCAGTGGCGAGGTCAAGAGCAAGGAGGATGTGGTCGAAGGCCTGGAGACCTTCCCGGAAACGCTGCTCAAGCTGTTCAGCGGGGAGAACTTCGGCAAGCTGGTGCTGAAGGTCTAAAACGGATACAGCTGACCGCTCCGTGCGGGAGCGGCCTTGTACCGCGATGGGCTGCATGGCAGCCCCTGGATCGAATCAACCGCGAATCTCGGCCACCACCGACGCCAGCGCCAGTGACGGATCCGCTGCCTGGCTGATCGGGCGGCCGATCACCAGGTAATCGGAGCCAGCGTCCAGCGCCTGGCGCGGTGTGAGGATACGGCGCTGATCATCCTGGGCGCTGCCAGCAGGACGGATGCCAGGCGTCACCAGTTGCAGCGCCGGGTGCGCCGCTTTCAATGCCGGCGCTTCCAGGGCCGAGCACACCAAGCCATCCATACCGGCCTTCTGCGCCAACGCCGCCAGGCGCAACACCTGCTCCTGTGGGTCGATATCCAGGCCGATGCCTGCCAGGTCCTCGCGCTCCATGCTGGTCAGCACGGTGACACCGATCAACAACGGCTGCGGCCCGCTGCGCTTTGCCAACTCTTCACGGCAGGCCGACATCATGCGCAGGCCACCGGAGCAGTGCACGTTGACCATCCACACGCCCATCTCGGCGGCAGCCTTGACCGCCATCGCCGTGGTGTTGGGGATGTCATGGAATTTCAAGTCGAGGAACACCTCGAAGCCCTTGGCGCAGAGGGTTTCGACGATGCCCGAGGCGCTGCTGGTGAACAGCTCCTTGCCGACCTTCACCCGGCACAGCGCCGGATCGAGCTGGTCAGCCAGCTTCAGGGCGGCCTCACGGGTAGGGAAATCGAGGGCGACGATCAGGGGCGTCTGGCAGGCGGACATGGTCAGGTCTCTTGGCAAGTCGTAAACGGCGCGCATTGTAAACGAAGTGGACAGTGGTTTGGGGGCCGCAGATCCAATGGCTGGGCAGGCGATGGCCGAAGGCTATAATTGAACGGACAGACTGGGTTGTCGGTCGAATGAAATGATACGCGGCACATTAACGATCACAGGAGAACGGCAATGCCCTGGTATGCTTGGCTGATACTCATCATAGCCCTCGGCTCGATCATCGGTGGGTTGATGATGTTGCGCGATACAGCGAAGAAACTGCCTTTGACGGAGGAGCAGTTGAGGAAGGTTCATGAGAGGAATGCGGAGATGGATGCCAAGGAGGCGCAGGATAAGTAACAGCATTCTGGAAGGCGCCGACCAGCGCATTGCCGGCCGGCTCTCGATGCGGTGTTAATCCACCGTCAATATTGCGCGATTGCGCTCCAGCAGCGCACTACCGATCCCTTTGATTTCCAGTAACTCATCAACCGCCTTGAACGGCCCGTTCGCTTCACGATAAGCAACGATCGCTTCTGCTTTTGTGCTGCCGATGCCACTCAACCGTAGCTGCAGACTCGTAGCATCTGCAGTATTCAGGCTGACTTTATCCGACGCAGCATTCAATAATACGGTCGGGGCATGCTCGACCGTACCTGCCTTAGGGCTGGGGGCGGCACTGACCGCAAAGGAAAGTGCAGCAAATAGGGCAAGCACGACACCAGCAAACCTTTTACGGAACATATCATCACTCCTGTGAGGTGGGGGTTAGGAGCAGTCTTCGTGACTGCCCCTACAAACCTAGCCACTCACTGAGCGCCTGCAAATGGTGCGTTAGAGTGAAATAGTTACCAAATTCAACAACCTACAGGGCAAGCTCTTATCCGATGAGAGAAGGCCAACCCTGATAAGTAGGAAGTTTCACTCTTAAACATCCTGCCGCCGGTGCTGATAGACCCAATCGACGATTTCGCCTTCCGGCGAGTAACCGCTAACCATCTCGCGCAGCAGTTGCCGAACGTGAGGGAAGTCCTCATTGGACAAAGCAGACAACAAGCTTGCCAGCATCTCCTTGAGGGCGTCCCAGCTCAGGTAATCTTCATTTGCGCTCATGATCATCGGGTGTGGGGTCGGCGATACATTGTCGCCAATCAACAACTCTTCATAGATTTTCTCGCCCGGACGCAGGCCGGTGAACTCGATGGCGATGTCGCCCGCAGGATTCTTTTCCGACCTGACGCTCAATCCGGACAAATGAATCATCTTTTCGGCAAGCGCTGCGATTTTCACCGGCTCGCCCATATCCAGGACGAATACATCACCGCCCTGCCCCATGGAGCCCGCCTGAATCACTAACTGCGCCGCTTCTGGGATAGTCATGAAATAGCGAGTGATTTTGGGGTGGGTCACCGTCAGTGGTCCGCCCGCCTTGATCTGCTTATGGAAAAGCGGAATGACGGACCCGGAAGAACCCAGCACATTACCAAAGCGCACCATGGTAAAGCGTGTTTTGTTGACGCGAGACAGATTGGAAGGATCGCCAAACAAGACGGGCGCAACCTCCTTGCTCAACGCCTGCAACACCAATTCGGCCAGACGCTTGGTACTCCCCATGACATTGGTGGGTCGCACAGCCTTGTCTGTAGAAATCAGGACGAAGTTGGAAACATTGGCCTGCAACGCCGCCTGGGCGGTGTTCAAAGTACCCATCACATTGTTGAAAATGCCCTCTGCGATGTTGTGCTCGACCATGGGCACATGCTTGTAGGCGGCTGCATGATAAACCGTATCCACTCCCCACATGCTCATGGTCTCGTAGATATGTTTCTGGTTCCGGATCGATCCCAGGAACGGCACCAGGCGAACCGAAAGCGCCTCGCGGACGATGCGCTGCTCCAATTCGCCGTGGATGCTATAGAGATTGAATTCGCTATGTTCGAATAGAATCAGGGTGCGCGGCTTTAGCATCATGATCTGGCGGCAGAGCTCCGAACCGATCGACCCGCCGGCCCCCGTCACCATGACCACTTTGCCTGTAATGCAATGAGCGAGCAGATCGCCCTGCGCTGGCACGGCATCACGCCCCAGCAGGTCGGCGATGTCGACCTCCTGGATGTCGTCCACTTTTACTCGACCGCTGGCCAGATCCATGACGCTCGGTACACTACGAACATGTACTGGAAACTTTTCCAGCGCACCGAGCACTTCGCGACGGCGCGCACGCGTCGCAGAGGGTATCGCCAACAGCACTTCCTCCGCACCGGTGATATCGAGCATTCGCTGGATATCCCGGCTGCGGAAAACCTGCAGCCCGGAAATCGCCCGATCGGCAATTGACTCATCATCATCGATGAATGCAACTGGACGCATCACGCGCCCCATTCGTAAAGCAGCCAACAACTGATTGCCCGCCGCGCCAGCTCCGTAGATCGCCACCTTAGGCAAACCATTGTCACGGCTGGTGAACGGTACGTGCTGCTTGGCGGCATACCAGTCACCCAGAAAATACTGGCGCATGAGCAAGCGCAAACCACCGATGAGCACCAGACTCAGCCACCAGTAGTTGAAAATGATGGAGCGAGGTACAACTGTGGTGTGATTACTGTACCAATAGACCACCACAGACAGGATTAGGGCCGACAGGCTGACCGCCTTGAAGATGGTGATGAGCGCGTCGTTTCCGAAATAACGCATCACCGCACGGTACATGCCGAAGCGGATGAAAATCGGTATGGCGATCACCGAAGCTGAGCCGAAAAGCCACAGATGCGCAGTGATCGGATTGTTCATCTCCTCCAGTCCGATGCGCACGACAAAAGCCAGCCACAGAGCCAGCCAGACCAGTACTAAATCAGTAACGACTTGCAGCGCCCGCTTGTAACGGCGCGGCAGCGCCAGCATGCGAGTTCTCAACCTATCCATATTTACTCGTTATCCTATGGCTCGCACCGCAGGGAGGCAGCGCTCGAATAGCACTTTCCGATTGATTCGCGTCGCAGATAAAGGATCAGCGGGTTTCTGCCTGGCCGGCGTGAAATTTGAACGCCAGTACAACCAGAGGGGCGTAGGCAATCGGCACACCGATCCCTGCGTCAAGCCAACCCGATGCGACGGCGACTGCCAGTGGCAGCAGCCACACAAGATTGATCAACAAAACTGCCAAGGTCACTGGCAGATGGCGCCCAAACTGTCGGGAAGCGAATTGATACGCATGGCTGCGGTGGGCTTCATAGACCTTCTCTCCCCGCAACAAGCGCCGTACCAATGTCGTGGTTGCATCAATAATGAACACACCCAATAAGATCAGCCACCCTCCGAACAGAGCAGGATAGTTCCAGGCTGCCTGCAGGGAAAGGATGCCCAGGGCGATGCCGAGGAAACCGCTGCCCGCATCGCCCATGAAAATCCGGGCGGGAGGGAAGTTCCAGATCAGGAAGCCAGCCACGGAAAACGCCAGAGCAATACAGCCCCACATCTGAGCAGGATGACCTGCAAGTATATAGAGCAAGGCCCCGCCCAGACAGACACAAATGGCTTCGATGCTTGCCAGGCCGTCGATTCCATCCATGAAATTGTAGAGATTCAGCAGCCATACCAAATAGAACACTGCCAGCACGTCGCCAAACCAGCCAAGCTCGAAGGTGTAGCCGAAGACTTCCAGAGGCGGTAACCCGCCCAGACAGAACAGCACCCACACCGAAGCGCCGAAATGCCCAAGCAAGCGCCAACGGGCAGCAATATGGCCATGGTCGTCGAGAAAGCCCAATAAAGCGATGCCCGAGCCTGCACCGAGCAATGCCCAGGCGACACTCCAATCCAGCAGTGCCTGACTCGCCATCACCGGTACCATCACCAAAAACGAGACGACGATGGCAACCCCACCGCCACGCGGCGTAGGCACGGAGTGTGAACTCCTGGCATTCGGAACATCGATAATGCTGCGGGCCAAAGCGTAACGGCGCAGCCAGCCGGTCAACAGCCAGGCCAACAGGAGAAGTAAAGGTGGAAACAGCCAAAGAGTCATGCGTTCGAACGTTCCTGGTTCAGGTAGTAACGGGCGGTAGCGCCCAGTGCTTGATCGACACTTACAGGCGGGGCCCAGTCGAGAAGGCGTCGGGTCTTGGCAATATCGACCTGTAGCGAGCCACACAAACGCGCAGCTACCGCGGGTCGACCGACCATCCGCGACGCCAGTTTCAGCCAGGAGGGAGGAACAGGCAACAGCCTGGCATTGACTTGCAGGGCTCTTGCGGTACGACGCAAAAGATCAGGTGTAGAGAGGTCCTCACCATCGCTGGCGAGGAACACTTCGCCTGCAGCGCCTGGATGGTCGATACAGACCTTGATCAGATCCACCAGATTATCCAGCGCCACCATGCTCCGCTGGTTTCGGATACCGCCCAACGGTAATGGAACGCCCTTGTGCAGCCATTTCATCATGGACTGGAAATTGGCCTTCACCCCCGGCCCATAAACCAACACGGGGCGAATGACGACCACCTCCATGGCAGTTTGCGCCGCCAGTGCATGAAGCGCCTGTTCGGCTTCCAGTTTGGAAATACCGTAGGGATCCTGAGGCCGCGGCGTTTCATCAGCGTCGTAAGGTCGGCGCCCGTCGGTGCCCTCACCATTTACCTTGATCGAACTGATGAAGATGAAACGCCGAACGCCATCGGCTGCAGCGCGTCGGGCAAGGGCGAGAGTACCGTCGACATTCACCCGACGAAAAGCAGCGAGCGGGTCTGCCGACTGCTCGTTCATCACGTGCACACGAGCGGCACAATGGACGACGGTATCGACCCCCTGCAGATCCATGTCGCAATGATCACCCTCCAAAGGCGCCATGCATACTGCAGTCGCTCCCTTAGGTACATCTGCCTGAGGGTTACGCAAAGCCGCCTGGACATCGAATCGCTGATCGAGCAGCAAATACTCGACCACACGAGAACCGACGAAACCAGTGGCTCCGGTAACCAGCACTTTTCGCAGCATCAAGCGCTTCTCTCCAAGGTACGATAAATATCCAGGTGCTGCGCAACGATGCTTTCGATGGCGAAGGCACGTTCTGCAAGCGCTCGTCCTGCCGCCCCCATCTGCTGGCGCAACTCTTCGTCACTCAAAAGGCGCTCGATTGCGTCGGCTAGGCGCTCGCTATCACGCACCGGTACCAGCAGCCCGGTCACATCCGCCTCGATAGCGTCTCGACATCCCGGAACATCGGTTGTGACGACAGCTCGGCCACAGGCGGCAGCCTCGACCAGCACTTTAGGCAAGCCCTCCCGGTACGACGGGAGCACCACGATATGTGATTGTGCGAATACCGATGCGATGTCGCTCTGGTAACCGAGGCAGCGCACGATGCCTTGCTCCTGCCAATGAGCGATATCGCCTTCCTGGATACTGGTGGGGTTGCCGGGGTCAGGATCACCGACCAGTTGAAACCGGGCCTGAACACCCCGCTCAGACAACAATCGAGCCGCTTCGACAAACTCGAGAACGCCTTTGTCGCGCAACAGCCGCGCGGCGAGTGTAACTACAGGAACACCAGAGGCTTCGGGAAGGTACTGGTATTGCGAGAGGTCTACCCCCGAGCCGCGAATACGTACACTCTTCTGCTCGGTGATGGCGCCAAGCTCAGTCAACGTCCGCTGATCATCCGGATTCTGGAATACTGCCCGAAGGTTTCGCTTACCTAGTGCCAGGCGATACAGAAACGCAACCAGATTGCGCAGCAGCGCAGCCTTGCGGCCCTTGGCCATGAAGATGAACCCCAGGCCAGAGATGGCGGCCAAGACACCTTTGACTGGCGACAAACGCGCAGCAATGCCACCGTACAGCACAGGCTTGATGGTAACCAGATGCAAGACATCCGGACGCAGGCGCCAACATAGCTTCCATATCGCCAGCAGTGCTTTCAACTCACCCAGCGGACTTTTGCCGCTGCGCGACAGGGGAAGCGCGTGGTGAACAAACCCATGCTCTACGATCTCTGCGACGCGGGCCGCAGCTTGAGTCGCCACGTGCACCTCATGCCCCAGTGCCTTGGCGTGCACAGCAATCGGTAAACGATGGGAGAGGAAAAAGGCTGGATCGTTCACAATAATCAATAAAACCGGCTTCATTTGACCTCTAAAACGGTTAGACCTTGCATAAATCGATCGCCTCTGAAGTACAGCTGCTGCGTCATGGAAAAGAGCGAGATGAACAGTCGCGCGTGGGTCATACCCTATTCCCAGAATACGTCGGGCGTTCTGCAGAATGTGGGCGCAGCCGCAGACGGCACAAGAAGACCAGCAAGACGGCATAGAAGCAGAAATTGAAGTACGCGCCGATCCACCCGTGGTACAAATAAATCAATGAGAGGCAAGCCAACATCATAACGTAGCGTGAATCGGCATAGTGTCGCAAAAACGCATAGACCGTTCCGAGCAGTACGATCACGTACAAGAACAACATCACGGCACGCTCCTGCAGCAGAGCCGCCCACCCTGCCAACCCGGGGTTGGTATTCCAATACGCGTCCGGATAGCCGAGCAACGCATTGACCAGGTAGGTGTTGATACGCAGGTAGTCCAACCCCAGCACCTTGTAGACGGTCATCTGAGGCAATCCATCAGCCCAATAGGGGATGAACGCGTCCTTGAGATAGGCCTCATGCAACTGCGAGGCATGTTCGAGCATGAGAGCGACATGCCCGACATGCTGCAGTCGGTTCATGACATACCGCACTGCCTCACCGTAGTTGTCCAACCCCACCGCGAGCATTTGCTCGATGAACTCAGAAACGCTCAGCCCTGTGCGCATGGCCCACTTGGCTTCAATCAGGACGGGCAACATCGCCGCAAAAATAAACAGTGCAATACTGCCTCTGAGCAATGTACGCAAGGAAATGCGGATTGGCGTATGTCGGCATACCACGAGCACCATCACCACCAGAACGCCGCCCATCCAGCCACGCAACATCATCGACGCAAGGAAGACGAGGCAATTGAGACCGAACCACTTGCCCGACTTCAAACCCAAGCCGATCATTACGAAGAGAACGTCCGGCGCCAAGAGAATAAGCAAGTAATCAAGTGCCCCGCCGCCGTGAGACTCCACACCTGCGACGTTGACCCCCTGAATCTGATTGTAGGCCAAGAAAAACAACTGAAGCATGAGTATGAAAAACCCATACCCAGCGCCCAGTTGAAAGCGCAACGAATCACGAGCAGTGTAAAAGGTCCTGTAAATGAGCCACAAAATCAAAAGAAACACGTGCTGCAGTAGAAACGCATAAATCAACGATTCACCGGAAAGTTCAAAAAACGCACCCTCGATCAACATCCCCCCGTCATTTATGCCAAACAGCAATGAGACAAGGTTGGCAAATGAGTACAGTGCGAGCAAGAGGAAGAACGGTGAAAGGGTCATTATGGCAACCTCAGCGCGTTGATCATTGACCTAGGTTATCGAAAGACAACACGCGAGCCAGCACACCTGCAACCGTTGCGCCTGCTGGGACATCCTTGGTAACCACGCTATTGGCGCCGATGCGCACACGGTCACCGATCGATATATCACCGAGAATCTTGGCCCCTGTTCCCACGACAACATGATCGCCAAGCCGCGGTTGCTGATTGGTTGGCGACTCAGTGTCCTTGTTCCCGAATGTGACGCCATTAAGTATCTTGCAGTCCCGGCCTATGACGACGTGACTACCGATCACAATATCGTGACCGTGCATGATAACAAGCCCCGGCCCGATGCAGGACTGCAACGAAATATCACTCGCGTATACCACGCGAATAAGATACTCAATGACAACTCGCAACACCCCGCCCACAACGGGAATTTTCGACAACTGAACACCGACGCGATACAAGAACACCAAGTGAAATGCATGACTGACGAGCGCTATTTTCAGCGCCCGCTTCGAGCTACCGCCATTGGCAAAACGCTTGAGGTCCTGACGAATATTATCGAACATTCTATTTCCCGAGTTTCAATTGCCTAATGACGTCCATACCTCGATACAAGCGGAGGAAGGAGCCTGGGTGGAAGGTTTTCACATACACCTTGAAAAAATCCCACCATGTAACCCTAAGGTTCTTCAAATCTGCGACAAGATAGGTGAGCACTGCAGTATTCACATGCACTCGATACTGTGGATACTTTCGCGCAAAATAAACGAATGTTTCACACAGCGTCTGACGGGTCCGTCGACTGACGGAAACACCCACGCCCATACGGTAGACGCCCAATGGCTGATCACCTGCGAAACACCCAACGCCATCTTTGACCTGTTCGACGTTGGCAAAATAATCCAACACATCAAAGCCTGGAGACTCATAATGACCTGTTGCTTTCCTATACATCTTGGAGCTGTTTGCCCCAACGGCAATGAATTGCAAAATCGCACCGCGGTCGAATTCCATATCATACAGATAACCCGATGAGAACTGGCCCACCTGCTGGATTTCCCCGCCACCCTTCAATTGACCATCAGGCAACTCGATAAGTACTCGGTGCCAGACGATATTGCACCGCGGATGACTGTCCAGATAGTCTGCCTGTGTTTGCAACTTCCCTGGCAGGCAGTAGTCATCACCATCGATATGGGCGACGTATTCACCTCGGGCTTGGGCATGGACAAAATCAAAATTACCGCCCGCCCCCAGATTCGTGTCGTGCAAAAACGGCCTGATCACGTCTGGATAGCGAGTGGCGAAACTCGCAATGATCGACGCAGTGGCATCAGACGATGCATCATCACTTACGACAATTTCGAACTTGAAGTCCGTTACCTGATCAACAAGACTCTGCAAGCACTGTGCTATATAGGCTTCCTGATTATAGGTCACCACGCATACTGTCACCTTGACATCACTCATATCACGCTCTCTCCTTCCTCAGCAGCCCCTTTAAGGAAGGCCACGCGCTGGCGCCCGCCACGATCAACGCCAATACACCTATTGCAAGCACTTGCAAAACCATCACGAGACGATTATCAGAAAAAACCAACCATGCGCTCGTCACCCATACCACCAACGAAACAGGAACAATTATCTTGAGGCAATCCTGCACGAGCCACTGCCACTGAATACCTGGTTCGATCTTGTAATGGACGTACGTCACCCATCCCAGGAAGAAAACAAGATTTATCAGAAACCATGCATATCCAGCGCCGATACCGCCGTACGTCAATGCGGCAGCGAGTATTGCGGGCACTAGTACGCAGACGATGGCAATGTTCCCAATCAGGTGGTAACGCAGGTCACCCTTGGCATATTGCAGGTAGTAGGGGAATGCCGCCAACGCGAGGCAACCATTCCCTGCCGCATACAGACTCAGAATCGGTGCGACAGATTGCGCAAGCGCCTCGTCACCTGTCCACGATTGTAGCAGCGGACGCGCGCAGAACGCCAGCACGATCGAGACTGAACCAATGAACAATGCGATGAGCCGAGTAGCATTTCGATAAAGCGCGATCATCTCCAACTGCTTACCTTCGGCATGAAGCCTGGCCAGCCGGGGGAGAACAGCATTGGTCACAGGGCCGCTGAGCACCATGATGCCACTTGCGACCAGCACTGCCAGAGAGAAGTGTCCGTATTCAGCCAGCGGCAGAACCCCTGACAGGATCATCTTGTCAGACTGAGTCACCAGTACCCATGCCGATGATGTGAAAGCAATACTCAAGGCAAATTTCAGCAAAGGTTGTACGCAAGCAAATGACCAACCTATGGCGGGGTCAGCAGCACCCAATACCGGCAGTAATCTTGACGTCATCAGCCAAAGGCCGAGAAACTCAAGGACTGCTATTGCAAGCTGGTGAGCGAAAAAAACCTCCGCGGAAAAACCGTAGTAAAAGAGACTCACAAACACGCCGACAAAGCGCAAGGTGGCCACAACAATGTTGAATACGCTCAGTCCGACAAGTTTTTCGCTTCCGGTGATGACGCCACGGTAGAGCCCGCCCATCCAGCGCAAGGCAATGCAGATCGCCATAATCTGTACAGCACCGACAACAACGCCATGGTCAAGGCTCTCAGCCTTTAGCCAATGACTGGCAATGGCCCCGGCGAATAACAGAAGTGAGCCTCCCCCCACCAGCATGATGAGCAGGAATATCAGACTCAGCGCTCGAAACAATCGACGAAACTCGATGGCGGACATACTACCCGCCCGATAACGTGCAGTTTCACGAGAAATCGTTGGAGTAAGACCCAGATCAAGCAGCGCAAACCATGCTTGAAGCATGGTAAAAAAACCGATGAGTCCGTAGGCTTCCGCACCCATGGTTTTCATATAGAGCGGAAGCACTGCGATCCCCACCACAGCCACATAGATCTGCCCTACATAGCTGGCGATCACATTTTTTCTGAATGACACGTTACAGCCTCAACCCAGAGCGGTTATCCAACACAATCAATCGGAATACTTCGGTTCTTTGCGCCCCCACCTTCAGCTGCCTCATGACTAATGCCCCGTACCGACTATGGCTTGGTTCAAACTGATTGCTGCTGGGCGACAAGCGCCGCACAGCGCTCAAAATCGTTGAACATCATCATGTCAACAATCGACAGTCCGGGCTCGAAGGGTTTGTCGAACTGCGGATAGGGAGCCAGCTCAGGACGGGTGAAGCAAAGCTCCACACCTTTTTCGAGGAATGCTTCACTGCTGTAGAGCGCCTTGCCCCCTGGCAGGTTTACATAGGTATGGGCGTTTTCGCGTACGCAAATATCGATCACACGATCCTGCGCAGTCAGTTCGGTATTGCCGTAGATTCCTGAACTGTCAACGAACTCCACGCCAAATCCCATTCGTTCGGCACTTTTGACCACACTACGACGTGCGAGCGCTCCAATGTCATCGAAGTCGCCGTCGAACACCTCGAGTAGCAAGTCGAAACAGGCCGTGAAATTCGGGGCCTTGGAGTAGGACTGGCGGATACCCTCCAACAATTTACGCGCCCAAACTGCCTTGGGCTGGAGCTTGACTTGATTGATTTTCAGGTTTGGGCTTGCACCCGACAATGGCACCGTGAAGTAGCGCACATCCCCGGAAAGCAAAAGGCGATTGCGATTGATCCAACCGCCTTTGATGAAGTTGACATCATCGTAGAATACAAACTTGTCTACCTGTCCTACCAGGTTGAAATAACCTGCATAAGGAAACAGGTAAGGTTGCATGATTGCCAGCCTCACGTTCATATCGCCTTGATGATCGAGATTATTTTCTGCACCGCGTCATCCTCCAACGCGGGGTAGATAGGCAAGCACAGAACCTTTTCCGATACCTGGATGGCCACAGGAAGGTTCTCGTGCTGGGCCGACTTCATGCCGCGGTACATGGGAAAATCACTGATCAGCGGATAGAAGTAACGGCGCGTAAAGACATTGCTCTGTTTCATCTTCTCGTAGAGCGCGTCACGCCCCAGGGGGTAATCGGCCTCAATCAGGATCGGAAAGTACGAGTGATTGGAAACCGTCTGCCCTGAATCTGCGACCACGCGAACGCCTGGAACGCCTTCCAACCCCTGCCGATAAGCATTTGCGATCGCCTCGCGTCGCCCCATGGCCTCTTCAATATGCTTCAACTGAAGCAGGCCAAACGCTGCATTGACCTCACTCATCTTTCCATTGATGCCCGGCGCAACCACGGTGACCTCATCGACGAAACCGAAGTTCTTCAACTGATCGATTCGTTTCTTGGTCTTGGCATCAGGACAAATGATTGCGCCACCTTCGAAGGTATTGAAAACCTTGGTAGCGTGGAAGCTCAGTACACTGAGATCGCCATGACGCAGCACACTACCGCCAGCGTCCTGGACACCGAACGCATGAGCGGCGTCGTAGATGATGCGCAGGTTGTAGTTATCTGCGATGCGCTGGATAGCCTCGACATCGCAAGGGTTCCCGTAGCAGTGCACCGGCATGATTGCAGTAGTCTGCGGCGTGATTGCAGCCTCGACCTTCTCCGGATCAAGGTTAAGCGTATTCGGATCGATGTCGACGAAGACAGGCTTGATGCCGTTCCACAACAGCGAATGCGCTGTAGCGACGAACGAGTAAGGGGTCGTTATGACTTCCCCCGTTACACGCAGGGCCTGCAGTGCCGTCAGTAGAGCAATGGTGCCGTTATTGAATAGCGCTACGTGCTCTACCCCCAGATAATCGCAAAGCGCCTGCTCCAACTGCTGATGCATCGGTCCGCCATTGGTCAGGATCTTGTTGTCCCAGATCTTTTCCAAATAAGGGATGAACTCCTCCAGCGGCGGCAGGAATGGCTGAGTGACAAAAATTGGTTTTTCACTCATGACAGTTCCTCGATCAGTGAAAGCAGGTATTGCCCGTAGCTGTTCTTACTCAGGGACTCACCAATGCGGCGCAGATCCTGTACTTCCAGCCAACCATTGTTGAACGCGATCTCTTCCAGACAGGCGACTTTGTAGCCCTGGCGCTTCTCGATGGTCTCAACGAAGTGGCCAGCCTCCAGGAGACTCTCATGGGTGCCGGTATCCAGCCAGGCGAATCCACGACCGAGCAACTCCACACTCAGGTCACCACGTTCCAGGTAGGCCTGATTGATACTGGTGATCTCAAGCTCACCACGAGCTGAAGGCTTCACCTTCTTGGCTATCTCGATGACGTCGTTGTCATAGAAATACAGACCGGTCACAGCGTAATGGGATTTAGGCTTGGCCGGTTTTTCCTCGATCGAAACGACCCGTTTCTGTGCATCGAACTCGACCACGCCAAAACGCTCTGGATCACGGACCTGATATCCAAATACCGTCGCACCCGATGGACGCTTCGCAGCCTCCCGCAGCATCAGGGTAAAGCCTTGGCCGTAAAAAATATTGTCGCCCAGGACCAGGCAGACCGAATCATCCCCAACGAACTGCTCACCGATGATGAAGGCCTGAGCCAGGCCATCAGGGCTGGGTTGCTCTGCATAACTCAAGCGAATTCCAAACTCGCTGCCGTCGCCCAGCAAACGTTTGTAGCCGCCCAGGTCCTCTGGCGTGCTGATCAGCAGGATGTCGCGTATCCCTGCCAACATCAGCACAGACAGCGGGTAATAGATCATGGGCTTGTCATAGATCGGCAGTAGCTGCTTGGACACACCCTTGGTGATCGGATACAAGCGCGTGCCGGAGCCGCCAGCCAGTACTATTCCTTTCATGCTTTCGATGCTCCCTGGATGGAGACGCCAAGGCGCTCTCGCTGATAACTGCCGTCCTGCACACGCCTGCACCAAGCCAGGTTATCCAGATACCACTGCACGGTCTTGCGGATACCGGTTTCGAAGGTTTCTTCCGGCGCCCATCCTAAGGCGCTCTGAATCTTGCTGGCATCGATGGCATAGCGAAGGTCATGGCCTGGGCGATCCTGCACATGGGTGATCAACGCGCGGTAGCTGTCCAGGTGAGCCAGGGCAGGGTTTTGTGCGACCGGGCGCAGCTCATCCAGCAGTGCGCACAGAGCATGCACCACTTCGATGTTGCGACGCTCGTTGTGTCCACCGATGTTATAGGTCTCACCGATCTGGCCAGCGGTCACGACACGGTACAGGGCACGTGCGTGATCCTCCACGTACAGCCAGTCACGCACCTGGTCACCTTTGCCATAGACAGGCAGCGGCTTGCCATCGAGCGCATTGAGAATGACCAGCGGAATGAGCTTTTCAGGGAAGTGATACGGCCCGTAGTTATTGGAGCAGTTGGTGATCAGAACCGGCAGCCCGTAAGTTCGCATCCATGCACGAACCAGATGATCCGAGCTCGCCTTGCTCGCCGAGTACGGAGAACTTGGCGCATAGGGGGTCTGCTCCGTGAACAGATCCTCTGGCCCATCAAGATCGCCATAGACTTCATCCGTGGAGATGTGATGGAAACGGAACGTGCTGCGGCGCCCCTCATCAAGGCCCAGCCAGTAGGTCCGGGCAGCCTCGAGCAGGTTGTAGGTACCAACGATGTTGGTTTCGATGAATGCAGCCGGGCCATCGATCGACCGATCGACATGGGATTCCGCCGCGAGGTGCATCACAGCATCCGGCTGATGCTCTCGAAATACACGGTCCAGCGCGGCGCGGTCGCAGATGTCCACCTGCTCGAAACGATAACGCTCGCTCTCGGCAACATCGGTCAGAGATTCGAGATTACCAGCGTAAGTCAGCTTGTCGAGATTGACCACACTGTCGGATGTACTGGAAAGGATGTGCCGAATCACGGCCGACCCGATAAACCCTGCACCACCGGTGACGAGAATTTTCATGCGTTGGGATTCACTCTAATTCGATCTGTCGGAGCCTGAGGAGGCTCGATTCAAGCAAGGAGGCGCCTGTGCGCTATCGCCCCCCTGACCTGATTCTATTTCAGGAACTGGATGTACCATGGCATCGCTTGGGCAATACCATTGTCGATGTCGAAGGCGGGCTCATAACCGAGCAAGCGGCGGGCCTTGCCAATGTCCGCCTGTGAGTGGCGTACGTCGCCAGCGCGAAAATCTCGATACACAGGATCCTCACGATATTGCACGCCGTTGTCATTGAGCGTCTTGCGCAAGGCAGCGAACAATTGGTTCAGATCGGTCCGACCACTGACGGCAACGTTGTAGACCTGATTACGCGCCTCTTCGTTCGTGGTGGTGGCAGCGAGCAGGTTGGCCTGCACGGTGTTTTCGATGTAGCAGAAATCGCGACTGGTCTCACCGTCGCCATTGATGAAAACCGAATCGCCATTGATCATCGCTGCCGTCCACTTCGGAATAACGGCAGCGTAAGCACCATCGGGGTCCTGACGCTTCCCGAAAACGTTGAAATAGCGCAAACCGATGGTCTTGAAACCATACGCACGCGCGAACACATCCGCGTAGAGCTCATTCACATACTTGGTGACGGCATAGGGCGAAAGCGGCTTGCCAATGATGTCTTCCACCTTCGGCAGACCAGGGTGATCGCCGTAGGTCGAACTGCTGGCCGCGTACGTGAAGCTCTTGACTTCAGCGTCACGGGCTGCGACCAACATATTGAGAAAACCGTCGATATTGGTGCCATTGGTCGTGATCGGGTCGTTAATTGAACGAGGCACCGATCCCAGTGCCGCCTGATGCAATACGTAATCTACACCTGCACACGCCTTGTGACAGTCTTCCAGCTTGCGGATGTCGCCCTCGATGAACGTGAAGGCTGCCCATTGCCCCTGCGTCACCTGCCCCTTCACTTCATCGAGGTTGCGTTGATGCCCAGTGGCGAAATTATCGAGACCGATAACGCGCTGATTGAGTTTGAGCAACGTTTCCAGAAGGTTGGAACCAATGAATCCAGCCACGCCGGTGATCAGCCACGTCCTCGGAGATTGAGGCAGCGCTTCGACAAGGTCTTGGTAAGCAGTCATCACGTTTTCACCAAAAAAAGAGTTACAGGAGGCGCAAATGCACCTCCAGGGAATTACAGGCGCAGGTCGGTCGCGGTAGCGGGCAGCAGGTACTTGAGGTCGTAAAGCACGTGCTCGGACTTACCGAGTGCGCGAATACGCTCCACCCCGAGGTCCTTGAACTGCTGATGCGCCACAGCCAGGATCACTGCATCGTAGGCACCCGCCTCCGGTTGCTGAATCGGGGTAATGCCGTATTCGTGCTGAGCCTCTTCAACACTTACCCACGGATCATGGACATCGACCTGGATGTTGTAGTCCTGGAGCTCCTTGACGATGTCCACGACCTTGGTGTTGCGCAGATCCGGGCAGTTTTCCTTGAATGTCAGGCCCATTATCAGCACACGAGCACCATCGACGTGGATACGACGCTTGACCATCGACTTCACCAACTGGGAGACAACATAAGCCCCCATGCTGTCGTTCAGGCGACGGCCCGCTAGAATGATCTCGGGGTGGTAGCCGATGCTTTGTGCCTTGTGCGTGAGGTAGTAAGGGTCTACGCCGATGCAGTGCCCGCCGACAAGTCCGGGACGGAACGGCAGGAAGTTCCACTTGGTGCCCGCAGCCTGCAGGACGGCCTCTGTATCGATCCCCATCTTGTTAAAGATGAGGGCCAATTCGTTGATCAAGGCAATATTCAGGTCACGCTGAGTGTTCTCGATTACCTTAGCGGCCTCGGCGACCTTGATGCTGCTGGCCATATGGGTGCCAGCAACGATAATTTCGCGATACAAGGCATCGACCAGTTCGGCCACCTCAGGTGTCGAACCCGATGTCACCTTCTTGATGGTGGTGACACGGTGCTCCTTGTCTCCCGGATTGATGCGTTCAGGGCTATAGCCCGCAAAGAAGTCCTGGTTGAATACCAGGCCAGAGACACGCTCGAGCACAGGAACACAATCTTCTTCGGTGGCGCCTGGGTATACGGTCGACTCGTAGATCACGATGTCGCCTTTCTTCAGTACCTTGCCGATAGTCTCGGAAGCCTTCACCAACGGGGTCAGATCTGGCTGCTTGTACTCATCGATAGGAGTAGGGACCGTGACGATGAAAATATTGCACGAGCGCAGGTCTTCTAGGTTAGCACTGTAGCGCAGCCCTTTCGCCTGACCCAGCTCTTCGTCACTGACCTCCAAGGTGGAATCGTGCCCGGCATTGAGGGCATCGATCCGCCCCTGATTGATATCGAAGCCCACGACATTGCGCTGCTTGCCAAATTCCACGGCCAGCGGCAGTCCAACATAACCCAGGCCAATCACGGCAAGCTTGGTATCACTCAATGAGTACATGTGCTATCCAATAAATAGTGGCGAGATTGATATCCAATCCCGGTGTTGAAAGATGTTTCTGCGAATACGACGCCGCGAAGTTCAATATTTTCAATGCCCACCGTGCCCACGCTGAAAGCCGCCACAAGGCAGCCTTCCGAGCGAGCCACAGAAGGTCTGTGCGAACAGTTTACCTGAGCTGCACGAGCTTCCC
>NZ_BCBT01000078.1:0-23751 GCF_001320965.1 Pseudomonas sp. NBRC 111143
GATACCCCACCGCTCCCAGATTAAGCGGTGAACCTGTGTGCGGGCTTGTCCCGCGATAGGGCCATCACAGCCCCCAAAAAATAATTTCCCACCCCCGGAATAATCCCCACCCCCCACCTGTTATCCCCTCAGAACACGCATTCCGATGGGGTCCTTCGATGTACCTTAACCATTTGGCCGAACCGCTGACCGCCGACGCACCCTGTGGCGAAAGCCTGGAATACGATGCCGACTACCTGGCCCTCGAGGAAGAGGTCCAGGGCAAGCCGGAAGTCGAATATGGCAGCACCCTGACCCAGGCCACCGCCGCCGACTGGAAGCGCGTGCACCACCTGGCCCTGGCCCTGGCCGAGCGCAGCCGAGACCTGCGTCTGGCCGCGCACTTGACCCGCGCCGAGCTCAACCTCAACGGCTTCCCTGGTCTGGCCGCAGGCCTGGCACTGATCGAAACCCTACTCGCCGACCAGTGGGCCCACCTGCACCCGCAACTGGACCCGGAAGACGACCGCGACCCGCAACTGCGCGTGAACACCCTGGCCAGCCTCTGTGAAACCGCCGGCCTGTTGCACGACCTGCGCACCACGCCGCTGGTCGATGCCGCGCCGCTGGGTAGCGTCAGCCTGCGCGACATCGACCTGGCCAACGGTGAAGCCAGTGCCACGTCCGATTCGCAAAGCCCGTCCCTGGCCATGATCGAGGCCGTCTTCCAGCAAGCCGCCCCCGAGCACCTCGCCGACACCCTGGCCACCCTGGAGCATGCCTGGCACAGCAGCCAACGCATCGAGTCGCTGCTGACCGAGCACGTCGGTTTCACCAGCGCCATCGACCTCAGCGCGTTGTCCACGGCGCTGTGCCGCGCTGCCGAGGTACTGCGCCAGCGACTGCCCGCCACGCCCATCGACACCGCGCAGGCCGCCACACCACAGGCCCGCGCCACCGGTGCCAGCCCGCGTGGCGAGATCGCCAGCCGCGAGGACGTGCGCCAGAACCTGGATCGACTGTGCGCCTACTTCGCCGTACACGAACCCGGCAGCCCGGTGCCGCTGCTGTTGCAGCGTGCCCGCAAACTGCTGGATCTGAACTTCATCGAATTGCTGCAAGACCTGGCCCCCGATGGCCTGGCGCAGATGGCCATGGTCAGTGGCGTGCGCGACGACCCGCGCAGCGACGACTGATCGATACACCCCGTTAACCCAGCACAGGAGCAGTCCCGTGGCAGAAAACAGCCAGAAGTTCATCGCCCGCAACCGCGCCCCCCGGGTGCAGATCGAATACGACGTGGAGATCTATGGCGCCGAGAAGACCGTGCAATTGCCCTTCGTCATGGGCGTGTTCTCCGACCTTTCCGGCAAGCCTGCCGAGCCGCTGCCGCCGGTGGCCGAGCGCAAGTTCCTGGAGGTCGACGTCGACAACTTCGACGAGCGCCTCAAGTCGATGAAACCGCGCGTGGCCTTCCAGGTGCCCAACACCCTTACCGGCGAGGGCAACCTGCCAGTGGAGATCACCTTCGAGAACATGGACGACTTCAGCCCCGGCGCCGTGGCGCGCAAGGTGCCGTCCCTGGATGCACTGCTCACCGCACGCAACCAGCTGTCCAACCTGCTGACCTACATGGACGGCAAGGTCGGCGCCGAGGAACTGCTCGCCCGCGTGCTCGCCGACCCTGCGCTGTTGCAGGCCCTGGGCAGCGCGCCGAAGCCGACTGCCGACAGCAGCGACTGACCCCAACTCCCTGATCGAACCCTGACACCCGGCTGGGCCTTCGCGGCACCGGCAGGTAGACCCTTTTGCCCAAAAACGAGGGATGCTGCAATGTCCACCCCACAAGCCCATGAGACAACGGCCCCCGCAGCGGCCCGCAAAGTCGACCTCGATGACTTCGCCAGCCTCTTGCAAAAAGAGTTCAAGCCCAAGACCGACAAGGCCCGCGACGCCGTCGAGAACGCCGTGCGCACCCTGGCCGAGCAGGCCCTGCAAGGCACCCGGCTGATCACCGGCGATGTGCTTGGCACCGTCGAAGGCATGATCGCCGAGCTCGACCGCAAGCTCTCCGAGCAGATCAACCACATCCTCCATCACGAGGAATTCCAGGGCGTGGAAAGCGCCTGGCGCGGCCTGCACTACCTGGTGAACAACACCGAGTCTGACGAGTCGTTGAAGATCCGCGTGATGAACATCTCCAAGGCCGAAGTGCATCGCACCCTGCGCAAGTTCAAGGGCGTGGCCTGGGACCAGAGCCCGATCTTCAAGAAGCTCTACGAAGAGGAATACGGCCAGTTCGGCGGCGAGCCATACGGCGCGTTCGTTGCCGACTACTACTTCAACAACAGCGCCCCGGACGTCGAGCTGCTGAGCCAGATGGCCAAGGTCAGCGCCGCCGCCCACTGCCCGCTGATCACCGCCGCTGACCCCAGCGTGATGCTGATGGAATCCTGGCAGGAGCTGGCCAACCCGCGCGACCTGACCAAGATCTTCCAGACCCCCGAGCACGCCGCCTGGCGCAGCTTCCGCGCCTCGGAAGACTCGCGCTACGTGGGCCTGGCCATGCCGCGCTTCCTCGCCCGCGCGCCCTACGGCGCCAAGACCAACCCGGTGGAAGACTTCGACTTCGAGGAGACCACCGACGGCGTCGGCAGCAAGGACTTCACCTGGGCCAATGCCGCCTACGCCATGGCGGTGAACATCAACCGCTCGTTCAAGCACTACGGCTGGTGTTCGCAGATCCGCGGCATCGAGTCCGGTGGCGCAGTCGAAGGGCTGCCGGTGCACACCTTCCCGACCGACGATGGCGGCGTGGACATGACCTGCCCGACCGAAATCGCCATCAGCGACCGTCGTGAAGCAGAACTGGCCAAGAACGGCTTCATGCCCCTGGTGCACAAGAAGAACAGCAACCTGGCGGCCTTCATCGGCGCGCAGTCGATGCACAAGCCCGCCGAGTACGACGACCCCGACGCCACCGCCAACGCCAACCTGGCCGCGCGCCTGCCGTACCTGTTCGCCACCTGCCGCTTCGCCCACTACTTGAAATGCATCGTGCGCGACAAGATCGGCTCGTTCAAGGAACGCGCCGACATGCAGGTGTGGCTGAACAACTGGATCGGCCGCTACGTCGAGCACAACCCGGCCACCGCCACCGAATCGGACAAGGCGCGCAAGCCGCTGGCCGGCGCCGAGGTGGTGGTCGAGGAGGTCGAGGGCAACCCCGGCTACTACCACTCCAAGTTCTACCTGCGCCCGCACTACCAGCTCGAAGGGCTGACCGTGTCGCTGCGCCTGGTTTCCAAGCTGCCGTCGGCCAAGACCTGACGGCGCGCGTTCCCCAGCACCCTCACTGACCCACCGAAAAGGTACAGACCATGATCCTGCTCAACTTCAACGGCAAGAAAATCAAAGGCACCTCGACCGTCTCCGGCCACGCCGACTGGATCACCATCGACGCCCTGCAGATGGGCGTCGGCCGCGCCATCTCCACCAGCGGCGGCGGCGCCGACCGCGACACCAGCAACCCGTCGTTCTCGGAGATTTCCCTGACCAAGGCCACCGACCTGGCGTCCGCCGACCTGTTCATGGAGGCGGTGTGCGGCAAGAGCCTGGGCAAGGCGGAGATCCACTTCATCCAGACCGGCGGCGCCGAGAAGAAAGAGCAGGTGTTCCTCAAGCTCGAACTCGAGGAGGCGATCATCAGCTCCTACTCGGCCAGCAGCAACGGCGAGCGCCCGAGCGAAACCTTCTCGATCAACTTCACCAAGATCAGCTACCAGTACGACTCCTTCAGCGGCGAGAAGATCACCACCGGCACGCCGAAGAAGTGGGACCTGGAAGCCAACGCCAAGATCTGACCTGGCCCCTTGGCCGGCCGGTGCCCAGGTGCCGGCCCGGCCCTTCGACCTGGAGTGTCGCCCATGACCCCCTTCATTTTGCCTGGCGCTGTCGACCATGGCTGAGCTGACCAGCAGTGAGCGTCTGCAACCCTCGCTGCTCGACCGCCTGAGCGACGACGCCCGCGACCAGTCGCACGAGCCCCGCGAGCAGCGCGTGCTGTCGATGCGCGCGCTGCGCAAGGCGGTGCTGCGCGACCTCGGCTGGCTGCTCAACAGCACCAGCCTGGGCAGTGTGCAGGACCTCACCGCCTACCCGCTGGCGGCGCGCTCGGTGCTCAACTTCGGCCTGCCCGACCTGTCCGGCAAGACCGTCACCGGCCTTGACCCGCAGGCCCTGGCGCGGCGCATCGAGCAGGTGATCGTCGATTTCGAGCCGCGCATCCTGCCGGCCAGCGTGCGCGTCACGCCACTGGCCCGGGACCGCGAACAGGCCAGCCCCAACCAGGTGGCGTTCGAGATCCACGGTGAGCTGTGGGGCCAGCCGCTGCCCGAGCGCCTGTACCTGAAGACCGAACTGGACCTGGAGGCGGGCGATGTGAAGCTCTACGACATCGACGCCGGAGGTGTGCGATGAACCCCAAGCTGCTGCGTTACTACGAGCGCGAACTCCAGCACCTGCGCGAGATGGGCGGTGAGTTCGCCCGCGATTTCCCCAAGGTCGCCGGGCGTCTGGGCTGGAAAGCCACGCCTGCGCCGACCCTTACGTCGAGCGCCTGCTGGAGGGCTTCAGCTTCCTCGCAGCGCGCGTGCAACTGAAGATCGACGCCGAATTCCCACGCTTCACCAATCACCTGCTGGAGCTGGTCTACCCCCATTACCTGGCACCCACGCCAGCCACCGCCTTGGTGCAACTGCAACCGGACCTCGCCGAAGGCAGCCTGGCCGCCGGCTTCACCGTGCCGCGCGGCACGCCCTTGCACAGCCTGCTGGGCAAGGGCGACCAGACCGCCTGCGAATTCCGCACCGCGCATGACGTCACCCTCTGGCCGATCGAGCTCACCGAGGCCCGTTACTTCGCCTGCTCCGGGCAGGTCGGCGGTGTCGAGCTGGCGCGCCTGGGCCCGGTCAAGGCGGCGCTGCGCCTGCGCCTGAAAGTCGGCGCCGGACTGACCTTCGACAAGCTCGCCCTCGAGCGTTTGATGCTGCACCTGCGCGGCGCCGAAGGGCTGGCCGGGCGCATCCAGGAGCAACTGCTGGCCCAGGCCGCCGGGGTGCTGGTGCAGCCGGTGCAGGCCGACAACCGCTGGCATGCCTTCATCGACGCCTCGGCGCTGCGCGCCCAGGGCTTTGACGACGACCAGGCCCTGCTGCCGGTGGCGCCGCGGACCTTCCAGGGCTACCGGCTGCTGCAGGAATACTTCGCCTTGCCGCAGCGCTTCCAGTTCGTCGAACTGGGCGGACTGGGCCCGGCGGCGCAGCGTTGCGACGTCAGCGAACTGGATGTGACGGTGCTGCTCAAGGCCTTCGTGCCAGCGCTCGAAAGCAGCGTGTCCGCCACGCAGTTCGCACTGCACTGCACCCCGGCGATCAACCTGTTCCCCAAACGCGCCGACCGCGTGCACCTGTCCGACCAGCAGGTCGATTACCACGTGGTGCCCGACCGCACCCGGCCGATGGATTTCGAGATCCATCAGGTCACCGGCGTCACCGGCCACGGCAGCGGTGCCGAGGCCGAGCAGCGCTTCGAGTCGTTCTACCGCGCCAACGACTTGCACGACCCTCGCCAGGGCGCCTGGTACCAGGTGCGCCGCGACACCCGCGTGCTCAGCGCCCAGCAGCGTCGCCAGGGGCCGCGCTCCAGCTACATCGGCAGCGAGATCTTCCTGACCCTGGTCGACGCCCACGAGGCGCCGTACCGCAGCGACCTGCGCCAGCTGGGCGTCGACACCCTGTGCAGCAACCGCGACCTGGTGCTGAGCATGCCGGTGGGCGTGGGCAAGACCGACTTCACCGTCGAGTCCGGCGCGCCGGTGCAGGCGGTGCGTTGCGTGGCCGGGCCGACCGCGCCGCGAGCCTCGTTCGCCGAGGGCGAAACCGCCTGGCGGCTGGTCAGCCACCTGTCGCTGAACTACCTGTCGCTGCTCGACCAGGACCCGGAGCAGGGCGCCAGCGCCTTGCGCGACCTGCTGCGGCTGTACTGCGGCGTCAGCGATACGCCGGTGCACAAGCAGGTCGACGGGCTGCGCTCGGTGAGCGCGCGGTCGATCGTGCGACGCTTGCCGATCCCAGGCCCGATCACCCATGGCCGTGGTTTGCAGGTGTGCGTCACAGTCGACGAGAGCGCCTTCGAAGGCGCCAGCCTGTTCGTCTTCGGCGCGGTGCTGGAGCAGTTCTTCGCCAAGTACGTGGCGCTCAACAGCTTCACCGAAACCCAGCTGCACAGCACCACGCGCGGCTTGATCATGCAGTGGCCGGCGAGGGTAGGGCGATGCGAGATCCTCTAGCGCTGTTGCAGCGGCTCGCGCAGAAACCGGCGTCGTTCGATTTCTACGCCGCCCTGCGCCAGCTCGAATGCGCCTTCGCCGACCGCCCACGGATCGGCCAGGCCAGCCGCCCGGCCGACGAGCCGCTGCGCTTCGGCCAGCAGCCGTCGCTGGCCTTCGAACCGGCGATGCTGTCGGGCCTGCAGACGGGCGACGGGCACCAGGCGCCGCGCCTTCTGCTCAATGGCTTCGGCGCACTGGGCGCCAACGGCCCACTGCCGCTGCACCTGACCGAATACGTACGCGACCGCCAGCGCAATGTCGACGACCCGACCCTGGCGCGCTTCCTCGATATCTTCCATCACCGCCTGATCAGCCTGTTCTACCGCGCCTGGGCCAGTGCCCAGCCAGCGGTCAGCCTCGACCGCCCCGGCACCGACCGCTTCTCCGACTACGTGGCCTCGCTGATCGGCCTGGGCATGCCCTCGCTGCAAGGCCGCGATGCCGTGCCGCAACTGGCCAAGCAGCACCATGCCGGGCGCCTGGCGCCGCACATGCGCAATGCCGAAGGCCTGGCCGCGCTGCTCAGCGACGACCTCGGCGTGCCGGTGCAGGTGGAGCAGTTCGTCGGCCACTGGATGACCCTGCCGGCCGATGGCCTGTGCGCCCTGCGCAGCGGGCCGAGCGCCGAGCGCCTGGGCGTGGGCACGGTGCTCGGGCGCAAGGTGTGGAACGCCCAGGGCAAGTTCCGCCTGCGGGTCGGGCCTCTGAGCATGGCCCAAGTGCGCCGCCTGCTGCCGGGCCAGCCCGGCCTGCGTCGGCTGACCGACTGGGTGCGCCAGTACGCGGGTCTGGCGCTGGACTGGGACGTCAACCTCATCGTCGCCCGCCAGCACCTGCCCGGCACCCGCCTGGGCCGGGATGCCCGGCTTGGCTGGAGCAGTTGGCTGAGCAGCGCACCGCCGAGCGAAGACGACCGCCAGTTGCTCATCAACCCGCGCCTTACCCCTTCCGTTTCCCCCTCATCGCAAGGATCAGATCATGGCTGAGATCAGTCGAGTGGCCCTGTTCGGCAAACTCAACGGCCTGTGCTACCGGGCCATCGAAAGCAGCACGGTGTTCTGCAAGCTGCGTGGCAACCCCTACGTGGAGCTGGCGCACTGGCTGCACCAGTTGCTGCAGGCGCAGGACAGCGACCTGGTGCGCATCGTGCGCCACTACAGCCTCGACCCGGCGCGCCTGGCCGCCGACCTGACCACGGCGCTGGACCGCCTGCCGCGTGGCTCCACCTCGATCACCGACCTGTCGTCGCAACTCGAAGACACGGTCGAGCGCGCCTGGGTGCATGCCACGCTGATGTTCGGCGAGGCCCAGGTACGTTCCGGGCACCTGCTGGTCGGCCTGCTCAAGGACCGCGCCCTGCGCAATGCGGCGCTGGCGTTGTCCGCCGAGTTCGCCAAGGTACGCGTCGACGACCTTACCGAATGCTTCGCCACGGTGCTGGCCGACTCGCCCGAAGCCCATCAGGCAGCCAGCGACGGCTTTCAGCTGGCACCGGGGGAAAGCTCCGGCGCGCTACCCAGCGCCGGCCCGAATGGCCAGGAGGCGCTGGCGCGCTTCACCGTCGACCTCACCGGGCAGGCGCGCAGCGGCACGCTGGACCCGATCGTCGGGCGTGACGACGAGATCCGCCAGGTCATCGACATCCTCATGCGCCGCCGGCAGAACAACCCGTTGCTGGTCGGCGAGGCCGGGGTCGGCAAGACCGCCGTGGTCGAAGGCCTGGCCCAGCGCATCGTGCGCGGTGACGTGCCGCCAGCGCTGCGCACGGTGCGCCTGCTGGTGCTCGACGTCGGCCTGCTGCAGGCCGGGGCGAGCATGAAGGGCGAGTTCGAGCAGCGCCTGCGCGCGGTGATCGACGAAGTGCAGGCCAGCGCCACGCCGGTGATCCTGTTCATCGACGAAACCCACACCCTGGTCGGCGCGGGCGGTGCGGCGGGCACCGGCGATGCGGCCAACCTGCTCAAGCCCGCGCTGGCCCGTGGCACGCTGCGCACGATCGGCGCGACCACCTTCGCCGAGTACAAGAAGTACATCGAGAAAGACCCCGCGTTGACCCGGCGCTTCCAGACCGTGCAGGTCGACGAACCGGACGAGGCCTGCGCGCTGCTGATGCTGCGCGGCATCGCCGAGAGCATGGCACGCCACCACCAGGTGCAGATTCTCGACACTGCGCTGGCTGCGGCGGTGCGCCTGTCGCACCGCTACATCCCCGCGCGCCAACTGCCGGACAAGGCCATCAGCCTGCTCGACACCGCCTGCGCGCGGGTTGCCATCAGCCTGCACGCCACCCCGGCGGCGGTGGACGACAGCCGTCGGCGGCTCGAAGCGCTGGACACCGAGCAGGCGATCATCGCCCGCGAGCGCGCGCTGGGGGTGGACACCGACGCGCGCCAGGCGGCCCTCGACGCGCAGCGCACCCGCGAGCGCGAGCGGCTCGATGGCCTGGAGGCGTCCTGGGCCAGCGAGCAGGAACAGGTGGCGGCGATCGTCGAACTGCGCGGGCAACTGGGCGGCGAGGGCGCGAGCGACGACGCCCTGGTTGAGCTGCGCAGCCGCCAGCAAGCGCTGGCCGAGGCCCAGGGCGAGACGCCATTGATCCTGCTCACCGTCGACGAGCAAGCGGTGGCCGCCGTGGTACAGGACTGGACCGGCATTCCGGTCGGACGCATGGTGCGCAACGAGATCGACAGCGTGCTCAACCTGGCCAGCAGCCTGTCGCGCCGCATCATCGGCCAGCCGCATGCCCTGGAAGCCATCGCCCGGCGTATCCAGACCGCGCGCGCCGGGCTCGACAACCCAGGCAAGCCGGTGGGCGTGTTCCTGCTCGCCGGCACCTCCGGGGTGGGCAAGACCGAGACCGCCCTGGCCCTGGCCGAGGCGCTGTATGGCGGTGAGCACAACCTGGTGACCATCAACATGAGCGAGTACCAGGAAGCGCATACGGTCTCCAGCCTCAAGGGCGCGCCCCCCGGCTACGTCGGCTACGGCGAGGGCGGCGTGCTGACCGAGGCGGTGCGGCGCAAGCCCTACAGCGTGGTGCTGCTGGACGAGATCGAGAAGGCCCACCCCGATGTGCACGAGCTGTTCTTCCAGGTGTTCGACAAAGGCTGGATGGAGGACGGCGAGGGCAGGGTGATCGACTTCAGGAACACCCTGATCCTGCTCACCACCAACGTCGGCACCGAGACCATCAGCCACCTGTGCCAGCGACCGGAGCGGGTGCCGGACCCGGAAACCATCGCCCGCGCCCTGCGCGAGCCGTTGCTGCACGTCTTCCCGCCCGCGCTGCTCGGGCGGGTTGTGACCATCCCCTATTACCCGCTGAGCGACGCCATGCTCGCCAGCATCATCCGCCTGCAACTGGGCCGCATCGAGCGGCGCCTGGCCGAGCGCCACGGCGTGCCGTTCAGCTGCGACGAGGCAGTGGTAGCGCTGATCGCCAGCCGCTGCACGGAGCTCGAGAGCGGCGGGCGGATGATCGACGCGATCCTCACCCATTCGGTACTGCCCGCCATCAGCCGCGAATTCCTCGAACGGATGCTGCGCGGCGAAGCAGTCACCCGCGTGCACCTGGGCGTGCGCGACGGCGCCTTCGACTACACCTACGACGAGGAAGCGGCATGATCATCACCATGCACCTGTACACCGGCCTGTTCGTCTACGGCGACGCCATCGCCCAGATGCGCACCTTGCTGGCCATGCCCAAGGGGCGCGAAGGGTTCTTTCGCATCGACCTGATCCTGAAGCCAGGCGAGGGCGTGGCGGCGAGCCTGCTGATGTCGCGCAAGTCCCTGTACATCGATGCCTTCCTCGGCGCCGATGGCACCTGGTACCACTTCGCCGATTCCGAGCCGCCGTTCGCCCCGAAGCTGGGCGTGGGCGGCAACAACAATCGCTTGCGCAAGATTGACCTGAAGGGCACTCATTCGGCCTTGCGCACCAACACCACGGCCACCACCTACTCGGCCTTCACCCGCATGGACCTGGTAGCGCTGCGCCAATACAGCGGCGGCGGCTTCGACCACCTCAGGCTGCCGCTGTCGTTCGCCGTGGTGGCCTGCGCCGAAGCGGTGCGCTTCAAGGAAACCGAGCTGCGGATCGAACGCCTGCTGGCCAGCGAGCACGACGCCTACAAGCCGCTGGGCGACTGGCAGACGCTGTTCAAAGACTGGGAAAAGCTCACCGAGGTGCAAAGCGCCAAGGTGTGGGTGCGCCACGCAGGCTGACAGGGGAGACAACGAGCATGTCCGAGCGCGACGGCAAGAAAAGAAGCTACGAGTTCATCAAGGCCTTGGAAGAGGCGGCCGACCCTGATTGCGTCAAGGCCTGCAAGCAAGGGCCGATCCTCGACCTTTACCGCATCGATTTTCGCTACCTGCCGGTGGACGCGCGCATCAAGCAGTTGATGCGCACCTTGATGCAATCGGCGGCGCCCTACGATTGCAGTGCCATCGCCACCTCGATCGGCGACGACACCCTGGGGGCGATGCGCCAGATCCATTCCAACACCCCCTGCTACCTGCCGCAGTTGACGGCGCAGCAGCCGGCCTCGGCACGCGGGCAGCTGTACCACACCTACGCGCAGGCCAACAAACACCACTCGGCCGACCGCGGCGGCGGCAACTGTGCCACTGGCTACGTCGAGTACACCGCGGGCGACCTGGACGCCTACGGCTGGGGCGGCAACCGCTTTCGCATTGTCTTCGACTACCTCAACGCGCGGCTGTACTTCGCGCCGCTGCACTACGCCTCGTGGCGTTTCAGCGGCAGCCAGCTGGAGACCGTCGACAAGCCGGCGGCGTTCTCTGGCCATCCGAACCCGTTCTTCTGGATTACCGACATCAAGTGAACCCAGGCCTGCCGGCCTTCGAGAGCCTTCCATGAACAAGAAACAAGATTTCGCATTTTCCTGTGGCGCGGCATCGCTGTTGTGCGCGGCGGCGGAGCTGGGCGTGACCACCATGCCGAACACCGGCGCGCGCAGCACCGGCCAGGCCTTGCAGGCCAACTATTTCTGCGAAGCGGCGCTGTACCAGATCACCTCGGGGTCCGTGACGGGCGGGCGGCTGGACAAGGAGCAGGCCGACCTGAGCAAGCTGGGCTATTCCTTCCCGCACAACGTGGCCATCGCTGCCCGCGAGTTGGGATTGGATGTGAAGATCTACATGAGCGGGATGGTCGCCAGCGCGTTGTCGACCTTCTACCCCGATGCCGAGACCAAGTGCGTGCGTGCGGGCTTCCCGATCATCCATTCCGAGCCACCGGCCCTGGCGGCCAACCGGCGGGCGCTGAAGATCGTGATGACCTTCGGCATCGGCCTGCACTACGTGATGCAGCGCCCGGACGGCACCTACATGGACCCGGGTGACGGCAAGGACTTCGCCGACTTCAAGCAGATGAACCTGTGGAGCAAGTGCTACAACGCCACCGGCATCACCCTGGTGCTGGAGCGGCTGGTGTCTACCGCCGCGGCCTGATCGCGTCGCCTGGCACGGGCTACGCCCGTGACGCCGCACCGCTGCTCCTGCAGGTTCGCCGCCGTCCCTGAGAACGGCGCTGTACCTGTAGGAGCGGGCTTGCCCGCGAACACCGGCATCGCCGGTGCCAAAAAAGGTGGTGACTTACAGCCACTGCGCCTTTTTTCATCCCCCCTGCGGAATAAACCCCGCTCCCCACCTGTTGTGTCCCCAAGGCCGACCCTTGCGGCCACCCCGCGTGAAGGAGCCCTGGATGCCCGTTACCCAAGCCAACCGCGAAATCGCCGTCACCTGCGTGCTGGCCCCCGACACCCTGCTGTTCAGGCGCATGACCGCCCGCGAAGGCCTGTCGACCCTGAGCGAATACCACATCGACCTCTACAGCGAACGCACCGACCTGGACCTCGACGACCTGCTCGCCACCCCCCTGACCGTTGCCGTGGAACTGCCCAAGGGCGGCCAGCGCCACTTCAGCGGCCTGGTCACGCGCTTCGCCTATACCGGCCGCCAGGGCCGCTTCGCCACCTACCATGCGGTGGTGCGCCCGTGGCTGTGGCTGCTGACCCGCAGCAGCGACTGCCGGATTTTCCAGCAGCGCAACGTGCCGGACATCGTCCAGGCGGTGTTCGCCCCCTACACCCTGGCCGACGTCGACACCTCGGGCCTGAGCGCCAGCTACCCGGCCCTGGAGTACTGCGTACAGTACCGCGAAAGCGACTTCGACTTCTTCAGCCGCCTGCTGGAGCAGGCCGGCATCTACTACTTCTTCCGCAGCGCGGCCGGCCGCCACACCCTGGTGCTGGCCGACGGCTACGGCGCCCACGCGCCCGCCCCAGGCTACGCACAGGTGCGCTACCTGCCAGCCGAGGACCAGGCCATGCGCGACAGCGAGGTGATCTACGACTGGCGCATGAGTGGTGAAGTCGAGCCCGGCGCCTGGGCCCTGCAGGACTACGACTTCGAAAAACCTTCGGCCAACCTGCTGGTCAAGTCGACCCAGGCGCGCCCCTACGCCCAGTCGCGCTTCGAGCGCTACGACTATCCCGGCAAGTACCGCGAGCGCCCGAAGGGCGAGACCCTGGCCCGCCATCAGCTCGAGGCCCGGCACACCAGCTACCGGCGTATCGAGGGCGCTACCCGCGCGCGCGGGCTGTTCCCCGGCGCGCTGTTCACCCTCAGCGAACACCCGCGCGGCGATCAGAACCAACAGGTGCTGGTGCTCGCCGCTGAATATGAGCTGTCGTCCGACACCTACGAACCGACCCGCCCCGAAGACCCGGCGCCCGTGCTCACCTGCCGCTTCACCGCACTGCCGCGCCAGCAGGACTACCGCCCGCCATGCCTCACCCCGCGGCCGCTGGTGCACGGCCCGCAGACCGCCAAGGTAGTGGGCAAGGCCGGCGAGGAGATCTGGACCGACCCGTATGGCCGGATCAAGGTGCAGTTCCACTGGGACCGCGAAGGCCAGGAAAACGAGAACAGCTCGTGCTGGATCCGCGTCGCTCAGGGCTGGGCCGGCAAGCGCTGGGGCAGCCTGTTCCTGCCGCGCATCGGCCAGGAAGTGGTGGTGAGTTTTCTCGAAGGCGACCCCGACCGCCCGCTGGTCACCGGCAGCGTCTACAACGCCGAGGTGATGCCGCCCTACAACCTGCCCGAACAAGCCACCCGCTCGACCCTCAAGAGCCACTCCAGCAAAGGCGGCAACGGCTACAACGAACTGCGCTTCGAAGACCGCAAGGGCGCCGAGCAGGTGTTCATCCACGCCGAGCGCAACTTCGACCAGCGCATCGAGCGCGATGCCCTTGATTGGGTGGGCGGCGAGCGCCATTCGCGAGTGGCCAAGGACCTGCGCGAACGCATCGGCGGCGACCGCCATCAGCATGTGCTGGGCGATCGAACCGAAAAGGCCGTGGGCAGCGTGTCCCAGGCCGCCGGCCGTGACCTGCAGCTGGACGGCGCGCTCAAGGCCAGCCTCAGCGGCGGCACCGATGTGCACATCAAGGGCGGCATGAACGTGGTGATCGAGGCGGGGGCGAGCATCACCCTCAAGGCCGGCGGCTCGTTCCTGACCCTCGGCCCGACCATCATCGCCTCGATGCTGCCGCTGCCGTTGCCCCAGGCCTCGGCCGCCGCCAACGCCCTGGTTCTGGCCTCGCGGCCCGGCCCGGTGGGCCAGCCGCTGGAGCCCAAGGAGGCCGACGATGGCCGCCAGTGAACCCCGCCACCTTCCTGCCGAAAGGAACCTGACATGCCTGTGAAACTGTGGGTCGAACGTTATCGCGGGCAGCCGCCCGCAGCTGAGCTGGCGTGCCTGATCGACGTCGCCGGCACCTTGGGCCGCGCGCCCGGCAACGACCTGGTGCTGGACGATCCGGGCAAGTACATCTCCCGCAGCCACGCCCGCGTCGAGCGGCGTGAGGGCGGCTACTACCTCACCGACACCGGCAGCAACCCCAGCGTGATCAACGAGCGCCTGCTCGGCCATGGCCGCGAGACGCTGCTGCAGGCCGGCGACCAGTTGGTGATCGGCGACTACCAGATCGGTGTGGCGCTGCTCGCGGTGGAGCAGGCCGACCCCGACCAGACGGGGGTTGGCGCCACCCAGACCCTGGCGGTGTTCGTGCCACCGGCGCCGGTCCAGCCGCCGCCGCCACCGCCGCTGGAAGCCCCCGTGGCACCGCGCAGCGAGCCGGGCTTCAGCCAGCCACGGGTGGACACCGACGCCCTGGCGGCGGCGAGCATCCTGCAAGGCGAGTCAGTGTTCGAGCCGGCCCCGATGCTGGACGACCCGCTGGGCCTGAACCTGTTCGGCGGCCAGCGCCCCACGGCGGCCTTCCTCGGTACTCCGGCCGATCACCTGTCGCCGGAGTTGCAGGCCCTGCCGGCCTTGCCTGTCAGCCCAGCCCCCCAGGCGCCGGAAGCGGCGTTGATCCCCGATGGCTACGACGCCCTGGCCGACCTGCTGGCGACGCCTGCCGCCCCAGCCAGCCTGGCGCCTGCACCCACCCCAATCGCAACACCAGCCCCCGTCGCCGCAGAACCCATGGCGGCCGGCGAAGACCCTGTGCTCCAGGCCCTGCTCGAAGGCCTCGGCCTGCCGCACCTGCGCGCCTCGCGCAGCCCCGAAGAGCTGGCCCGGCTGGTGGGGGAAATGCTCCGCGCCGCCACCGGCGGCACCATGGGCGTGCTGATGGCGCGGGCGCTGACCAAGCGCGAAAGCCATATCGAGATGACCATGATCGGCGCGCATTCGAACAACCCGCTGAAGTTCTTCCCCGACCCCACCAGCGCCCTCAGCCAGATGCTCAGCACCGACGCCCCGGCCTATCTGCCCGGCGTGCAGGCGCTGCACGCCGCCTTCGACGACCTGCGCGCCCACGAGATGGCGGTGATCGCCGGCATGCGCGAGGCCCTGGGCGAGGTGATGCAGCGCTTCGACCCGGTGCGCATCGAACGTCGCCTGGCCGCTCCCGGCGCCCTGGAACGCGTGCTGCCCTCTGCGCGCAAGGCCCGCCTGTGGGCGCGTTTCGCCGAGCTGCACGCCGAGCTTGCACGTGATGGCGACGAAGACCTGCAACGCCTCTACGGCGAGAAATTCTCCGTGGCCTACCAGCAGCAGGTCAGCCGCCTGCGCGACATGCCCTGAACCCCTTTACCCGAGATCGCATTCATGTCCTGGAACAGCAAAGTCGTCTGGTCGGAAGGCATGCTCCTGCAGCCCCAGCACCTGCAGCAGCACGACCGTTTCCTCAATGCCCACCTGGAGGCCCGGGTCGCGGCGCTGCGCCCCTACGCCTGGGGCTTCTCGCGCCTGGAGCTCGACGAGCAGCACCTGGCCTTCGGCAAGCTGGCGCTCAAGGCCTACAGCGGCGTGCTGCCTGATGGCACGCCGATCGGCCTGCCATTCGACGAGATGCCGTTGCCGCTGGAGATCCCCGCCGACGCCCGTGACCTCGACGTGGTGCTGGCGCTGCCCACCGCCCGCCATGGCGTGGCGGAAGTGGACGACCGCGTGAGCGCGGAGAACTTCGCCCGCCATCGCAGCGTCGAGTACGAGGCCTGGGACAGCAACGGCCTGGACAACAGCGCGCTGATGAACGTCGGCAAGCTGCGCCTGCGCCTGGCGCTGGCCAGCGACGTCGCTGACGCCCACGCGGTGTTGGGCGTGGCACGGGTGCTGGAGCGCCGCGCCGACCAGCAGGTGTTGCTCGACCCCGCCTACTGCCCGCCGAGCCTCACTTTGCAGGCCGCACCGCGCCTGGCGGCGTTCGTCGACGAACTGCTGGGCCTGCTGCACCAGCGCGCCGAGGCCATGGCCACGCGCCTGGCCCAGCCGGGTGCCAGCGGCGCGGCAGAGATCGCCGACTTTTTGCTGCTGCAACTGCTCAACCGCAGCGAGCCGCTGGTGCGCCACCTGGCCAGCATGGCCGGGCTGCACCCCGAGGCGTTGTACCGCCAACTGACTGAGTTGGCCGGCGAGCTGGCGACCTTTACCCACGTCGACAAGCGCGCCAGCCGCTACCCGGTGTACCGCCACGACGCCCTGGCCGAGACCTTCGCCCCGCTGATGCTCGACCTGCGCCGCGCCCTGGCCACGGTGATCGACGCGCGCGCCCTGCAGATCCCGCTGGAGGAGCGCCAGTTCGGTATCCGCGTGGCGGTGCTGCCCGACCGCGCGCTGCTCGGCAGCGCCACCTTCGTCCTCGCCGTGCACGCGCAGATGCCGGCCGAAGCGGTGCGCAGCGGCTTCCCGCCGCAGGTCAAGCTGGGCTCGGTGGAGAAGATCCGCGACATGGTCAACCTGCAACTGCCCGGCATCGGCCTGCGGCCCTTGCCGGTGGCGCCGCGGCAGTTGCCGTTCCACGCAGGCTTCACCTACTTCGAACTCGACCGCAACAGCGAGTACTGGCAACAGCTGACCCAGTCGGCAGGCTTCGCCCTGCACGTGGCCGGCAGCTTCCCCGGGCTGGACATGCAGTTCTGGGCCATCCGCAACGCCTGATCGACAGCGCAGGTACATCACCGTGAACATGAATGACTCCCTTGAGCCCGGGCAAGACCCGGACCACACCCTGCTGCTGCCGACCCCCGGCGGCCGCCGCCCGGCCTCCAGCGCCGCGCCTGCGCCGGTCGAAGCCGACCTGGCCCTGCGCGGCGCCGGCCTCAACCCGCTGGTGCGCGCCGCCAACCCCTTGCTCGACCTGGTGGTGCCGCTGCGTGGGCTGACCCGCGCACCGGACATGGAAACCCTGCGCGAGCGGCTGGTGCAGGCCGTGCAGCAGTTCGAGGCGCAGGCGCGCAACGCCCGGGTGGAAGCCCAGACCCTCGCCGCGGCGCGCTATGCCCTGTGCACGCTGGTCGACGAAACCATCTCCAGCACGCCTTGGGGCGCCGGGGTGTGGAGTGGCAGCAGCCTGCTGGTGACCTTCCACAACGAGGC
Source organism: Pseudomonas sp. NBRC 111143 (assembly GCF_001320965.1). Taxonomy (NCBI): domain Bacteria; kingdom Pseudomonadati; phylum Pseudomonadota; class Gammaproteobacteria; order Pseudomonadales; family Pseudomonadaceae; genus Pseudomonas; species Pseudomonas sp. NBRC 111143. The sequence continues at coordinate 17,288 of NZ_BCBT01000078.1, forward strand.
CTGGGGCGGCGAGAAGTTCTTCCTGATCCTGCAGCGCCTGAGCCTGGATGCGCGCGCCAACCTCGACGTGCTGGAGCTGATGTACCTGTGCCTGGCCCTGGGCCTGGAGGGGCGCTACCGCGTGCTGGACCGTGGCTTCGACCAACTGGCGGCCCTGCGCGAGCGCCTGTTGCAGTTGATTCGCCAGCAGCGCGGCGCGGTCGAACAGGACCTTTCGCTACGCTGGCGCGGTGCGCCCACTGTGTCGGTGTCGATGCTGCGCCTGGTGCCGCTGTGGGTGCTGGCGGCCTTGGCGGCGCTGCTGCTGGTGCTGTTGCAGGTGACCGGCAACTGGCTGCTCAACCGCGCCTCGGACCCGGTGTTCGCGCAGATGGGCGAGCTGCGCCTGGCCTCGCCGTTGAAGGTCGCCCAGCCCACGGGGCCGGCGCCGGTACGGGTGTCCGGGTTCCTCGCCGAGGAGATCGCCCAAGGCCTGGTGAGCGTGCGCGAAACCAGTGACCGCTCGGTGATCACCTTGCGCGGCGACGGTGTGTTCGCCTCCGGCAGCGCCGAGGTGTCGAGCGCCTTCGACGGTCTGTTGACGCGCATAGGCGAGGCGCTCAAGGGCGTACCTGGCGACGTACTGGTGGTCGGTCACACCGACAACGTGCGGCCTGCGCTGGGTTCGCGGTTGTCGTCGAACTTCGACCTGTCCAACACCCGCGCGCGCAACGTCGCGCGCCTGCTGGCCGAACGCGCGGGCCCGGCCACGCGCTACCGCAGCGAAGGCCGTGGCGAGACCGAGCCGCTGGTGGCCAACGACTCGGCCGCCAACCGCGCGCGCAATCGCCGCGTAGAGATCACCGTATTTGTTCCTGCGCAGCCGCAGTGAGGACCAGGCGATGTCTTATCTGATCTATCTGTTCGATACCCTCATGCGCGGCCTGCGCTGGCTGGCCAGTTCCTGGCTGCTGTCGCTGCTGGGCGTGGCATTGATGGCGCTGCTGATCTGGTACGAAGGCCCGCTGCTGTCATTCGACGGGCGCGAGCCACTGGCCTCGGCCTGGGCGCGCGGTTGGCTGGTGGCGGCGTTGCTGGCGGCGTGGTTGGCCTACTTCGGCTGGCGCGCCTTTGTCGCCTGGCGCGCCAACCGCCTGCTGATGGCCGGGGTCACCGATGAGCAGGCCGGGGAACCCGCCTCGGCGCGCGCCTCTCAGGCCGAGGTGGCGCACCTGGCCGAGCGCATGCGCGAGGCGATGGCCGTGCTGCGCAAGGTCAGCCCCGGCTGGAAACCGGGTGGGCAGTACCTGTACCAGTTGCCGTGGTACCTGTTCGTCGGCGCCCCAGGCAGCGGCAAGACCACTGCGTTGACCCACTCCGGCCTGCAATTCCCGCTCAGCGATACCCACGGCGCCACGGCCATCGGCGGCATCGGCGGCACGCGCCACTGCGACTGGTGGTTCACCGACGAAGCCGTGCTGCTGGACACCGCCGGGCGCTACACCACTCAAGACAGCGACGCCGAGGTCGACAAGGCTGCCTGGCGCGGTTTTCTCGACCTGCTGAAAAAGCACCGCCGACGCAGCCCGGTCAACGGCGTGATCGTCACCCTGAGCGTCAGCGACCTGTTGCAACAAGGCGAGGCCGAGCGCCAGCGCCAGGCTACGGCGATCCGCGCGCGCCTCGACGAGCTGCACGAACGCCTGGGCGTGCGCTTCCCGGTGTACGTGGTGGTGACCAAGTGCGACCTGCTGGCCGGTTTTGCCGAATATTTCGAGCACTTCGGGCGCGATGAGCGCAGCCAGGTGTGGGGCGTGACCTTCCCGCTGGCCCAGAGCGAGCAGCCGGGAGCGGCGCTGGCGGGCTTCCCGGCCGAGTTCGAGGCGCTGGAGCGGCAGTTGCAGGTGCGCGTGCTCGAGCGCATGCAACAGGAGCGTGACCTGTCGCGACGTGCCTTGCTGTACAGCTTCCCGCAGCAGTTCGCCGGCATGGGCGACGTGCTGGCGGGCTTCCTGCGTACGGTGTTCGAACCCAACCGCTTCCAGGCTCCGACCCGCCTGCGCGGGGTGTACTTCACCAGCGGCACCCAGGAAGGCAGCCCGATCGACCGGGTGCTGGCCTCGCTGGCCGCCGCCTTCGGCCTGGGGCGCAAAGTGCTGCCTGCCGGGTACGCCAGTGGGCGCAGCTACTTCATCACCCGGCTGCTGCGCGAGGTGATCTTCAAGGAAGCGGGCCTTGCCGGGCTCGACCCGCGCCAGGAGCAGCGCCGCCGCCAATGGTTGCGCGCGGGCATGGTGCTGGTCGCGGTGCTGACGCTGCTGCTGGCGCTGGGCATGGCGCTCAGTTACCAGCGCAACCGCGTGCTGGTCGATACCGCCGCGCAACGTACCGCCGAGGTGGCGCAACTGGCCAAGGCGCTGCCCGCTGAGGGCAACGTGTTGCAGGCGTTGCCGCTGCTCGACGCTGCCCGCGCCTTGCCCGCAGGTTACGACCAGCGCGGGGAGGGCGTGCCGCTGCTTGAACGCTTTGGTTTGTACCAGGGCGACAAGCTCGGTGCCGGCGCCGTGGCGCTGTACCATCGCCTGCTGCGCAGCACCCTGCTGCCGTCGATCGTCGGCAACCTGGAGAGCGCCTTGCGCCGGGGCGATGCCAGCAACCAGGACTTCCTCTACGAAACCCTGCGCGTGTACCTGATGCTCGGCCAGCGCCAGTTCTTCGATGCCGCCTCGGTGCAGGCCTGGGTCGATGTCGACTGGCGCCGCGAGTTGCCCCAGGCCAGCGAGGCGCAGCGCCAGCAACTATGGGCGCATGTCGCCGCGCTGCTCGAAGACGCCGACGCCGAGCCGGTACAGCTCGATGCCGACCTGATCGCCAAGACCCGCCTGACCCTGGCGGGCATGCCGCTGTCGCAGCGCATCTACAACCGCCTCAAGCGCCAGGTGGCCCAGGCCGGGCTGGCCGAGCAGAGCGTCAACGCTGCCGCCGGGCGCGATGCCTCGTCGTTGCTGGTGCGGCGCAGCGGCCTGCCGCTGTCGCGCGGCGTCAGCGGCGTGTACAGCGTGGCTGGCTACCGCGCCTTGCTGGCCAGGCGCGAGCGCGCCATGGCCGAAATGTCCCGCGACAGCTGGGTGCTCGACCGCCAGGAAGCGGCTCTCGGCGCGGGCGATGGTGCGCGTCTGGGCGCTGCGGTGCTCGAGCTGTACTACGCCGACTACATTCGCCAGTGGGACGCCTACCTGGCCGACGTGCAACTGGTGCCCCTGGCCAGCCTCGGCCAGGCGGCGCAGGTGAGTAATGCTCTGGCCGCCGCCGACTCGCCGCTGCGCGCCTTCCTCCAGACCGCCGCACGCGAGACCACCCTCGAAGGCGTGCTGGCCGACACCCCCGGCGACAGCGTCGGGAACCCGGTCGACCGCGCCCTGCGCGAACGCCTCGACAGTGCCCGCAAGCGCCTGGAAAGTGCGTTGTCCGACAGCGCCCCGGCCCCCGCGCCGGCTGCCACCGGCAACCCAGTAGACCAGCACTTCGCCGCCCTGCATGCCCTGGCGAGCAGCGCCACCCCGGCGTCGCTGGACGAAAGCCTGGCCCTGCTCAAGGACGCCGCGCAGTTCTTCGACAGCGCCGAAAATGCCCGCCGCAGTGGCACGCCAGCGCCCAGCGGCGAGGTGCTTGGGCGCATCAAGCGCGCCGCAACCGAGCAGCCAGTCCCGTTGTCCGAGGTGCTGCGCGCAGTCGACAGTGGCGGCAGCGCGCTGACCCTCGGCAACGAGCGCGAACGCCTCAACGCCCTGTGGGTGGCCAATGGCGCGCCGTTCTGCCGCGATGCCATCGCCGGGCGCTACCCGCTGGTGCGCGGCGCCAGCCGCGACGTCACCGCCGACGACTTCGGCCGCTTCTTCGGCCCCGGCGGCATCATGGACGACTTCTTCAGCCGCAACCTCGCGCCCTACGTCGACATGAGCAGCAGCCAATGGCGCTGGCGCGCCAACGGCAGTGCGCCGCTGAGCATTCCCCAGGAGGTGCTCGACCAGTTCCAGCGCGGCGCACGCCTGCGCGACATGTTCTTCGTCGCCGGTGCCCGCCAGCCCTCGCTGCGCTTTGACGTGCAACCCCTGACCGTCGATCCCGCATTGGGCCAGGTGACGCTGGATATCGCTGGCCAGCCGGTGACGTTCGTGCCTCGCGGCGATACCGGGTTCACGCCGATCGTGTTGCCCAGCGGCAAAGGCAGCGACCGCGTGCAATTGCAGTCTCTCACCGGTAGCGACCTGCGCAGCGACGGCCCTTGGGCCTGGTTGCGTTTGCTTGACCGGGGGCAGGTCAGCGGTGAATCGGGTGAGCGCTTCCTGCTCACGTTCAACCTGGGCGGGCACAAGGTGAGCTACACGCTACGCGCCAGCAGCGTGATCAACCCGTTCCGCCGCGACGCGCTGGAGCAGTTCCGTTGCCCGGCGCGGTTGTGAGGTGAGGCCCTTGGAACAGCGCGTTTCGCGCACCGGCTTCTACGGCAAGCTGGTGACCCATGGCGATTTCCTCAGCCGACGCCTGTCGCCCGCCTTCGTGCGAGGTTGGGATGAATGGCTGCAGGCCGGCCTGCGCGCCAGCCGCGAGCGCCTGGGAGCTGGGTGGGAGCAGGCCTACCGCTGCAGTCCGATCTGGCATTTCGCCCTGGCCGCCGGGGTGTGCGGCGAGCCCGCCTGGGCCGGCGTGATGATGCCCAGTGTCGACCGGGTGGGGCGTTATTTTCCCCTGACCCTGGCCTATGGCGGGCCGGACATTCCAGTGCTGGAGCGCCTGCGGCGCGACGGTGCGTGGTACGCCGAAGTGGAGCGCCTGGCATTGTCGACCCTGGAGGCGGGGTTTGTGCTGGAGCGCTTCGACCGCGACCTCAGCCAGTTGCCCGCTCCATCACGGCCAGAGCCCGCAAGCCTTGCGCCTGTGTGGGGGCAGCCGGCGATGGGTGCGATGTGGTCGGCGTTGCCGGAGCAGGACGGAATGGCGCAGGCGGTCGAACAGTGGTTGATGCAACTGGACGAGTTGGCGGGGCAGCGGTCGTTGGCCGGGCATGCCTTGTTCTGGACCGAGGGCGGGCCGCAGGTAGCGCCGACGCTGCTGGTGAGCCGGGGCTTGCCGGGGGCGGGGTGGTTCGTTGGCATGCTGGGCGGGGAGGGTGGCGGCGCGGCTTGAGCTTCATACCTGCACCGCCCTCACCGCTGATCTTGAGTACAGCGAGGTACCTGTGGGAGCGGGCTTGCCCGCGAAAAAGACACCGCCGTGTCAGGCACGGCGGGTCACGTCAGATCAATCTCAAACCGCCTCACAGCAAGCGGCCACCGCATCGATCTCCACCAGCATGCCATCAAGCGCCAGTCGTGGAACGGGGATCAGGGTGCAGACCGGATGCCCGCTTTCCCAGACCCGATTTGCTTCGCTGACCCATTCACGCAAGCGATGCTCATCATGATCGACGATCAACAAGGTCAGCTTGAACACCTGTTGCAAGCTCGCGCCCTGCGACCGCAGCGCCGTGTCCAAATTGGCCAGTGCCTGCCTGGCCTGCGCGGCAAACTCGGCGGGCAGTCGCCCGTCGACATCCTCGCCACCTTGCCCGGCAATGAACAACAGCCTGGCTCCAGGTGCTACTGCGGCGACGTGGGAGTAACCGTTGCTGCTCGGGTCGTACAGCCCGGGTGGATTGGACAGCGCGAATGCGGGACGGGAATCTGCGGACATGGGATTGCTCCAGAGGAAAGAGCGGGCAGTCTGCAACCTCGAGTCAACTTGAGGTCAAGGGTGTTTGTGGCGGAGAGAAGAAATCTCCTGGACACAACCCAGTCACTCAATCAGGCGGAATTCCTGCTCAGTGAAATCAGGGTTTCCCTATTTCATGTAGTCCCTTTCCCAAGCATCCTCCGCCCGCTTTTGCACCATCGCAGTCACGGCTAGTCTCGTCCGGTCGTTGCCAAATCAACGACCGGGCCTGCAAGCCTGTTTGAACATCGATGGTGCTCACCCCTGAGTCGCTGGCCTATGCCAGTGGTTGTGCTCAATGGTGGCTGCGTACGGGTGACCTTTGGGTCAGCCGGGTTTTTGCTCGATGTTCCCCGGACTTGCAGGCCCGTACGTAGCCGCCACCCTTCACCTGCAAGTGAAGGATGGCTGGTTGATCGCTCATGAACCTCGAGATGAAATCATGTTGAAGATCGTCCCCGACCCGCCTTATGTCACCGAAGCTCCCGACGACCTCGAAGACACCCTGGTCGAAGCCATGGAGTCCACCCTGTGTGGCCTGGCGGTAGCCAACCAGTCGATCACCTTCCTCCCCAAATCTCCCGCCACGATCATGCTGCTTAGCGTGATGCACGAGCTCGACGCTGTGCGCTCGCTGTTGGAGTATGCGTTGGCTCAGGTGCAGCTCAAGAGCCGAACGCAGCCGCTGTCCCTGCATTAGTCCGTACTCATTTCCAAAAGGCTTGCAGGGCCTC
>NZ_BCBT01000079.1:0-23200 GCF_001320965.1 Pseudomonas sp. NBRC 111143
AGCTTGAGGCTTGCGGCCAGCTCGGCTTCTACCGATACCGCGGGTGGTCCGTCGGTCGGCGGTGGCGTCTGCCACCAATCGCCTTGGCTCAAGGCATTGCCCTGGGGCAGTTCGGCGGCCCAGGTCAGGCTCAGGTCGCGCTGCACGGCACGATCGCCCGTAGATTCCTTGCTCACCAGCTGCTGTACCGGCTGATCGTTGATATGGGTGAGGCGGCCGGGGATCACCGGGTACAGCGGCGCCGAGGTGGCATTGACCTCGCGCAGGCGCTGGGCAAAGGGTTCGCGCTCGTCTGGCAGGATGTTCAGGGCGAAGTGGTTGGGGGCATCCTTGGGTAGTTGCGCCTGCCAGTTGTCCAGCAGCTCGGCGCGCAGTAGCGCGACCAGGGCCATGGCCAGCAGGATCAAGCCGAAGGCCAGCGCCTGGCCGGCGGCTGCCAGCGGATGGCGCAGCAACTGACCCAGCCCCAGGCGCCAGGACAGCGGCGAGCCGATCAGCAACCGGCGTAGGCTGCGCAGGCCCAGCAGTAGCAGGCCACCAAGCAGCAGCGCGGCGATCAGGCCGCCGCCGAGCAGGGCGAAGGTCAGCAGCAGGTCCAGGCTCAGGCGCCACATGATCAGGCCAAGGGCGAACAATGCGGCGCCATAGACCAGCCAACTGCTGGGCGGTACCGGCAGCAGGTCACGGCGCAGCACGCGCAAGGGCGGTACCCGGCCCAGAGCGGCGAGCGGAGGCAGGGCGAAGCCGGCCAGCGCCACCAGGCCGGTGCCGATGCCAGCCAGTGCCGGGGCGATGCCGCCCGGCGGAACGGTACTGGGCAGCAGCCCCTGCAGGAGGGCGAACAGACCCAGTTGCGCGAGCCAGCCAAGCAGGGCGCCGGCGAGCGCCGCCACCAGCCCCAGCATCGCAAGTTGCAGCGAGTACAGGCCCAGCGCCTGGTGTCGTGACAGCCCCAGGCAGCGCAGCAGGGCGCTGGCGTCCAGGCGGCGGGCGGCATAGCGACTGGCCGACAGCGCCACGGCCACACCGGCCAGCAGCACCGCGACCAGGCTGGCCATGTTCAGGTAGCGTTCGGCGCGACCCAGGGCGCCGCCGATCTGGCGGTTGCCGTCACGGGTGTCGAGCAGCCGCTGGTTGGCGGCAAGATCCTTCTCCACCGCCTGGCGATATTGCACCAGGGTGTCCGGCTCGCCGCGCCACAGGTCGCGATAGGTGACCCGGCTTCCTGGCTGGATCACGCCGGTGGCGTCCAGGTCAGCGATGTTCATCAGCACGCGTGGGGTGAGGCTGTAGAAGTTGCCGGCGCGATCCGGTTCATAGGTCAGCACGCGGGTCATGCGCAGGGTCTTCATGCCGACGTCGATGCTGTCGCCCAGCGTCAGCCCCAGTGCCGCCAACAGGCGCGCCTCGACCCAGGCTTCGCCGGCCGCCGGCCCGCCGCCGGGCGTCTCGCTGCCATAGGGCGTGGCGGCGCTGCGCAGTTGGCCACGCAGTGGATAGGCCGGGCCGATGGCCTTGATGCTCGACAACTGGATACCGGCATCGGCGGCCACCACGCTGGTGAACTCCACCACGCGGGCGTGGGTCAGGCCACGCGAAGTACCGGCATCGATCTGCGCCGCCTGGGCGGCGGACGACCCCTGCAGTACAAGGTCAGCGGCGAGGAATTCGCTGGCCCGCAATTGCATGGCACCGTTGAGGCGGGCGCCGAAGTAACCAATGGCGGTGCTGGCGGCGACGGCCACCAGGAGCGCGAAGAACAGTACTCGCACTTCACTGGCGCGGGCGTCACGCAGCAGTTGGCGCAGGGCCAGGGCGCACAGGCGCATGAACGGCAGGCGGGTCATCATGGCTCCAGGGGCGCCACCAGGCGTCCGGCGTCCAGGCGGATCAGGCGACGGCAGCGCTTGGCCAGCCGCTCGTCATGGGTCACCAGCACCAAGGTGGTGCCGCGTTCCTTGTTGAGCTCGAACAGCAGGTCGCTGATGCGCTCGCCGGTATGGCTGTCGAGATTGCCGGTGGGCTCGTCGGCGAACAGTACTGCCGGGTGCGCCGCGAACGCACGGGCGATCGCCACCCGTTGCTGCTCGCCGCCGGACAGCTGGCGTGGGGTGTGGCTCAGGCGCTGGCCCAGGCCGACCCGTTCGAGCAGGGTGCGGGCCTGCTCGCGGGCGTCGCGGCGACCGTCCAGCTCCAGGGGCAGCATGACGTTTTCCAGGGCAGTGAGGCTGTCGAGCAACTGGAACGACTGGAACACGAAACCGACGTGTTCGGCACGCACACGTGCGCGCTGGTCTTCGTCCAGGGGGCCAAGGTCGTGGCCGGCGAGCACGACACTGCCATCACTGGGGCGGTCAAGGCCTGCGAGCAGGCCGAGCAGGGTCGACTTGCCCGAGCCGGATGCACCGACGATGGCCAGGCTGTCGCCCTGGTCGAGGTCGAGAGAAAGCGGGTGGAGGATGGTGAGGTCGCCTTCCGCGCTGGGGACCACTTTGCTAAGGTTCTGCGCAACGAGAATGCTGGGGCCCATGGAGAATCCGATGCGAATGTGGTGGTTGAGTGCCGGTCTGGCCCTGTGTTGCCTGGCCCAGGGCGCGGCGGCGGGAACGTTGCTGGTTGTCGGCGATAGTATCAGTGCCGGTTTTGGCCTGGATACCCGCCAGGGATGGGTCGCGCTCCTGGAGCAACGCCTGAAGGACGAGGGTTTCACCGACCGTGTGGTCAATGCCTCGATCAGTGGCGACACCAGCGCAGGTGGCCAGGCGCGGCTGCCGGCGCTGCTTGCAGCGCACAAGCCTGATCTGGTGGTGCTGGAGTTGGGCGGGAACGACGGGCTGCGTGGGCAACCGCCACAACAATTGCAACAAAATCTTGCCTCGATGATTGATCGCTCCCGTGAGGCCGGCGCCAAGGTGGTGTTGCTCGGCATGCGCTTGCCACCGAATTATGGCGTGCGCTACACCACCGCGTTCGCCCAGGTCTATGAGCAGTTGGCGAAGGAAAAGAAGGTGGCCTTGGTGCCGTTCTTTCTGGAGGGCATAGGTGGGGTGGCGGAGATGATGCAGGCCGACGGCATCCATCCGGCCCAGGGCGCCCAGCAGCGCTTGCTCGATAATGCCTGGCCGACGATAAAACCCTTGCTCTGACGCTTTTATCGGGGGCCGCTTTCGGCTAATGTTGCGCCCCCCGTTTCGAGTGCCCCCGATGCCACGCCCCGCCTGGTCCCTGTATGCCTACCAATTGATCGAGCCCGACGAGCAGCTCGACCTGTTCGCCTGCCAGGAAGTCCGTGTCCATCTCGCCGCCCGCCAGCTCGAACTGGGCGCTCCGGTCGACCGCACCTTGTGTGGCGGCTTGCTGCCGGCGCAGCCGCGCTGGTCGTCGGTCGAGCGCGCGGTCTATCGCGACGAACGCCTGTGCCCGCTATGCCGGGCCATTCTCGATGCCCAGCGGCGGGGTACGCGTCCGGTGTGGCCGGAGCTCTGAGCTCACCTTTCATCATTTGTAACCCTTGCAACGCCTGCCGATGCCTCCCGCTTGAATCCGGGCGGGTGTACAATCGAATGTCTTGAACCCTCTTTCGAAGGATTTACCGGATGTTGCCGCGCTTTCCCGCCGTCACCCGTTGCCTGTCCCTGGCCGCCTTGCTGCTGACCGGCCCTGCCGTAGCGCTGGAGCTGCCATTGCCACCGCCCGGCGAAGACGTCGTCGGCCAGGTCCGGACGATCAAGGCCAAGTACGAAGACACCTTCGCCGACATCGGCACCGCCAACGACCTGGGTTACCTGGAGATGATCGCCGCGAACCCGGGCGTCGATCCCTGGTTGCCTGGCGCCGGTACCGAAATCATCCTGCCGACCCGTTACGTCCTGCCACCCGGGCCACGCGAGGGGATCGTCATCAACCTGGCCGAGTATCGCCTGTACTACTACCCGAAAGGCGAGAACGTGGTGCACACCTTCCCGTTGGGGATCGGTCGTGAAGGCTGGGGTTCGCCGATCGCGATCACCAAGATCACCGCCAAGACACCAAACCCGACCTGGACGCCGCCGGCCTCGATTCGCGCCGAACACGCCGCTGACGGCGATATCCTGCCTGCCGTCGTGCCGGCTGGCCCGGATAACCCGCTGGGTCCGTTCAAGTTCACCCTGGGCCTGCCGGGCTACCTGATCCACGGCTCGAACAAGAAGTTCGGCATCGGCATGCGCACCAGCCATGGCTGCTTCCGCATGCTCAACAACAATGTTGTGGCACTCTCCAAGATGGTGCCGGTGGGCACCCCGGTGCGGATCATCAACGAGCCTTACAAGTTCGGCGTGAGTGGTGGCAAGGTCTATCTCGAGGCGCACACGCCGCTGGACGACCATGGCAACCCGTCGGTGGTCGACAAGCACACGGCCGTCATCAATGCGCTGCTCAAGCGTGAAGACCTGGCCAACAACCTGCGTATGAACTGGGACATGGTTCGTGACGTGGTGGCCGCCGAGGATGGCATGCCGGTCGAAATCGCCGTCCCGGTGAATGGCCAGGGTGCCGCACCGATGGTGTCGAGCATCCCGCCAGAGCTACAGTAAGCCCTTGCCTGCGTGAACCGAAAGGCCTGCCATCGTGCAGGCCTTTTTGTTTTTCGGGTGACGGGAGTCGGCGTTGAGAAGGGGCGTTCTTCGGGCAATAAAAAAGCCGGCCCACAAGTGGGCCGGCTCCATAACAATCCGTGAGGATTATTACTTGCGGCTGGCTTTGTCCAGCATACGCAGAGCGCGCTCGTTGGCTTCGTCAGCGGTCTGCTGAGCCTTCTGAGCGGCTGCCAGAGCGTCGTCAGCCTTACGGTAGGCTTCGTCAGCACGGGCTTGAGCGCGAGCTGCTGCGTCTTCAGTCGCAGTCAGACGAGCTTCGGTTTCTTTGGATACGCTGCTGCAACCGGTAGCCAGAACTGCGGCCAGAGCCAGAGCAGAGAATTTCAGAACGTTGTTCATCGTGTTCCCCTTCAAGGACTTTCTATTAAATAGCCATCTCTCGGAAAAGAGAAACTGGCCGGCGTACATAGTACCCATTACTTGTAGTAAGTAAACTGACAGAGCGCAAGAACTGCAAAAAAAATGTTGCCACGGGCCGCGTGTGACGGGGTTTGTAAAGAAAGTGTGAAGGCCTCGAAAATCGGACGCAAGCGGTTGTACCAAGGAAACTTTTTGTTGAACTAAGGGTGACTTTCACGGTCCTCAAACGTCTTAACCCGTAGAACATCCGGCAGGCTGTTTGGTGTCGACCGGCGCCGGCGGCCCAACCCGCTTTCATGGAATTTTTAGCCATGTGCACCTTGAGCAATCCCGCGTTGCACGCCTACTATTTGGGTGTCCCGGGCGTCGAACGATTGCTGATGGACCAGGGTCCAAGGGGCATGAGTGGCGTTGAGGTTCCTCCGCCGGATAAACCATCGGTCAAGGCAAAGGTCTGCCAAAAGACCTGCGAGGAGTAGTGATGAGTGAAGCGCTGACCATCCACCATGACCAGGCCGGTCATCAGTTCGAGACCAATGTGGACGGTCATCGTGCCTACCTGACGTACATGGACCTGGGCAAGCAGACGCTGGATATCTATCGCACCTTCGTCCCGAACGCCCTGCGCGGTCGCGGTATCGCCGCGGCCCTGACTGAAAAGGCCCTTGAGTACGCCGAGCAGATGGGCTACACCGTCATTCCATCATGTTCTTATGTCGAGCGTTACATGGAGCGCCAGCAGCGCCACTCGACCAAGGCCTGAATCGACACCGCACCAACGAAAACGCCGGGCATCTGCCCGGCGTTTTCATTGGTGCGTATCAGCCGCGCTGGCGCTTGGGCAGCACATCCTTGAGCTTGGCGTGCATACTGCGCAGGCTCTTCTCGGTGGCGGCCCAGTCGATGCAGGCGTCGGTCACCGAAACACCGTATTGCAGGTCTTCCAGGTTTTTCGGAATGGCCTGGCAGCCCCAGTTCAGGTGGCTTTCGACCATCAGGCCGATGATCGACTGGTTGCCTTCCAGAATCTGGTTGGCGACGTTCTCCATCACCAGCGGTTGCAGGGCCGGGTCCTTGTTGGAGTTGGCGTGGCTGCAGTCGACCATGATGTTGGCCTTGATCTTGGCCTTGGCCAGGTCCTGTTCGCACAGGGCGACGCTGACCGAATCGTAGTTGGGCTTGCCGTTGCCGCCACGCAGCACCACGTGGCCGTAGGCGTTGCCTTTGGTGGTGACGATCGACACGCCGCCTTCCTGGTTGATGCCCAGGAAGCGGTGGGGCTTGGACACCGACTGCAGGGCGTTGATCGCCACGGTCAGGCCGCCGTCGGTGCCGTTCTTGAAGCCGACCGCCGAAGACAGGCCCGAGGCCATTTCACGGTGGGTTTGCGATTCGGTGGTACGGGCACCGATGGCCGACCAGCTGATCAGGTCTTGCAGGTATTGCGGGGAGATCGGGTCGAGGGCTTCGGTCGCGGTCGGCAGACCCTTCTCGGCCAGGTCCAGCAGCAATTGGCGACCAATGTGCAGGCCGTCCTGGATCTTGAACGAGTCATCCAGGTACGGATCGTTGATCAAGCCTTTCCAGCCGACGGTGGTACGAGGTTTCTCGAAATACACACGCATGACCAGATAGAGCGTGTCGGAGACTTCTTCGGCCAGTACCTTGAGGCGATCGGCGTACTCGTGGGCGGCCTTGATGTCGTGGATCGAGCAGGGGCCGATCACGACGAACAGGCGATGGTCCTTGCCGTCGAGGATGTTGCGCACCACTTCACGGCCGGCAGTCACGGTCTGCAAGGCCTTGGCGCTGAGGGGAATCTCTTTCTTCAGCTGATCGGGGGTGATCAGGGTCTCGTTGGAGGCAACGTTGAGGTCATCGATCGGTAAATCAGCCATCGTGTTACTCGTCAGGTCACGGGTGCCGGCCGCCAGCAAACCCCGTGCGGCCCAGCAGCAGATTGTTCGCAGCGGGGAGCCGAACCTTAGCGCGTTACATCGGGCGCGACAATGGGCAGGGGGCCGTCAGCGCTGAAAAGGTGCCCTGGCCGTGCGCGAGCTGCCGTGCAGGCCGATCGCGATACAAGGATCGCGCAGGGGGCTCGCCGAGGGGGTCGACATCAGGGGGTGTTCGCCCACCAGCGCTGCTTCGGAAAATTCGGCGCCATGCTGGGCGATCCACTGCTGCGCCAGCACCTGCGCCTGTTCGCCGTGCAGGTCATGTTGCTGGTGCACTTGGCAATAATGATGAATATGGCAAACCTGCTCACCCATGCGCGCGCCGAACAGGGCCTGGTCGTCGGTAAAGGCGATGCCCACGCGGTAGCCTGCATCCAGCTGCTGGCACCAGGCAACATAACCGGGATAGCGCGCCTGTGCGCCCAATGACGGAATGACCACTTCCACCGCAGTGCCGCGACGGTAGGCACGCGGGTGGTTGCAAGCGATGCCGCCAAGCCCCAGGGTATGCAGGTGCCGACGGAACAGGCTGGGAGACGGGCGAAGATTCAGCTCGAGCGGAATCCCGTCAGGGTGAGGCAGAAATCCACACATTGTCGACTCCGTGTCGATTATTTGACCTTCATCGCCTGAGTATAGTGAAGGATCGCAAACCGGCTGATTCGCTGTAAAAAAATCGGACAGACAGTCATCGCTTCGACAGGAGAGCGGTATGGATCCTCGTAACAAACGCATCGGCATCATCGGTAGCGGTGCCATCGGTGGCTTCTATGGGCTGATGCTGGCGCGTGCCGGTTTTGACGTGCACTTTCTGCTGCGCAGCGAATATGGCGTGGTGCATGAGCAGGGGCTTACGCTGCGCAGCGCTGCGCACGGTGAGTTGCAGATGGACGTCCAGGCTTATGCCTCGGCCAGCGACATGCCGCCGTGCGACTGGTTGCTGATCGGCACCAAGGCCACCAGTAACGCCGAATTGGCGCCGCTGATCGTCCAGGCGGCTGCGCCCGGTGCCAGGGTGGTGTTGCTGCAGAATGGCCTGGGCGTCGAGGAGCAGTTGCGTGGCGCATTGCGCGACGACATGCACTTGCTCGGGGGGCTGTGCTTTATCTGTGTGAACCGTGAAGCGCCCGGGGTGATCCGCCACCAGGCGCTTGGCGCGGTCAACCTGGGTTACCACAGCGGTCCCAGCGATGACCGCGGCGCAGCCATCGTCGCCGAGGGCGCCGAATTGTTCCGCGCGGCGGGCGTCGACTCGCAGCCGATGGACAACCTCGCTCAAGCGCGCTGGCAGAAGCTGGTGTGGAATGTGCCGTACAACGGCCTGTCGGTGTTGCTGCAGGCCAGCACGACGCCTCTGATGACTGACCCTGACAGCCGCGCGCTGGTTCGCGGGCTGATGGCCGAAGTGGTCGAGGGCGCACGGGCCTGCGGGCATATCCTGCCGGAGGGCTATGCCGAGCACCTGTTCCGGGTCACCGAGCAGATGCCTGACTACTGGCCGAGCATGTACCACGATCACGCTCAGCAGCGGCCGCTGGAGTTGCAGGTGATCTACGGCGAGCCCCTGGCCCGTGCTCGCGAGGCCGGTTGCCACTTGCCGAAGATGGAGGCGCTGTACCAGGCGCTGGCGTTCATCGATCGGCGCAACTGCGCGAGCTAAAGCCTATGGCTGGCCGCTGCGCCGGACGGCGAAGCGGCTCTCCACGGCACTGCTAAGCTGTAGCTTGCTCTGCCCCCGCGGCAGTGGAGGAGGCCGAATGATCCGTTCCATGCTGTACGCCACCGATCTCGGCGTGTATGCGCCCTTCGTCATGCAACACGCCCTGGCCTTGGCGCGGACCTTCAACGCAGAGTTGTACGTGATCCACGCCGTCGAACCCATGGGCCAGTTCGCCGAGTCGTTGCTGCAAAGCTATCTCGATGAGCAGACCCTCGACCGCCTTCACTCCCAAGGGGTCAATACGGTGATGGCCAACATCGAGCAGCAGGTGCTGGAAAATTTTCGCGAGGAATTGGGCGAGGCGGCCGATCTGGCGGTGATCAAGGCCGTGCGAGTGCGCCAGGGCGATCCGGCGCAAGTGATTCTGGAGCAGGCCCAGCGCCTGGCGGTCGACCTGTTGATCTTCGGCAGTCATGCCGAGGGCGCGGGTGTCGATGTACCGATTGGTCGCACAGCGGTGCGGCTGCTGCAACTGTCCCCGGTGCCGGTATACATGGTGCCGTTGGCACAGCATTTGGGGCGTAGGAAAGTCTGAGGCTGGCGGTAGGTCTTTTCCTTGGGGTGTAACAAAATAGTTCTAGATTTATTTCTCTTACCACTAATATAGTTATAAATCGTTGCTGCCAGCAGCCGGTGACCTACCGCTGATTCGAGGGGAATCTATGAAGCTTCAACAACTGCGCTATATCTGGGAAGTAGCGCACCACGACCTCAACGTCTCCGCGACTGCGCAGAGCCTGTACACGTCTCAGCCCGGGATCAGCAAGCAGATCCGTCTCCTCGAGGACGAACTGGGCGTAGAAGTCTTCGCCCGCAGCGGCAAGCACCTGACCCGCGTCACCCCGGCGGGCGAGCGCATCATCACCACCGCTGGCGAGATCCTGCGCAAGGTCGAAAGCATCAAGCAGATCGCCCAGGAGTTCTCCAACGAGAAGAAGGGCACGCTGTCCATCGCGACCACCCACACCCAGGCCCGCTATGCCCTGCCTCCGGTGATCAGCAACTTCATCAAGCAGTACCCCGAAGTATCCCTGCACATGCACCAGGGCTCGCCGATGCAGATCGCCGAGATGGCCGCTGACGGCACTGTCGATTTCGCCATCGCTACCGAGGCGCTGGAGCTGTTCGGCGATCTGATCATGATGCCGTGCTACAAATGGAATCGTTGCGTGGTGGTGCCCCAGGGGCATCCGCTGACCAAGCTGCCGAAGCTGACCCTCGAAGCGGTGGCCGAGTACCCGATCGTCACCTATGTGTTCGGTTTCACGGGCCGCTCCAAGCTCGACGAAGCGTTCAACCATCGCGGCCTGACGCCGAAGGTGGTGTTCACCGCCGCAGACGCCGACGTGATCAAGACGTACGTGCGCCTCGGTCTGGGCGTGGGTATCGTCGCGAAGATGGCGGTCGATCCGAAGCTCGACAGCGACCTGGTGTGCCTGGATGCGAGCGAGCTGTTCGAAGCCAGCATCACCAAGATCGGCTTCCGCCGTGGCACCTTCCTGCGTGGCTTCATGTGCGATTTCATCGAGAAGTTCGCACCGCACCTGACCCGCGAAGTGATGGCCAAGGCCATCCAGTGCCACAACAAGCAGGAGCTCGAAGAGCTGTTTGAAGGGGTTGAGTTACCCGTGCACTGAATTGGCATGAAGCAGGGGCCGCGTTGCGGCCCCGTCGCGGGGCGAGCCCGCTCCTACAGATTTTGTGTAGGCGCGGGCTTGCCCCGTTTGTTTTCAGGCCTTGCTGATCAGGTTGCCCGCGTGCAATCCGCATTCCTTCTGCGTCGACTCCTCCCACCACCAGCGCCCCTCGCGCTCGTGCTGGTTCGGCAGCACCGGGCGCGTGCAAGGTTCGCAGCCGATGCTGATGAAGCCGCGCTCATGCAGGCTGTTGTACGGCAGCTCGAGCATGCGGATATAACCCCAGACTTCCGCGCTGCTCATCTGTGCCAGAGGGTTGAACTTGTACAGGGTGCGTTCGGGCGTCGAGAACGCCGAATCGATCTCCAGTGCTGCAACCTGGCTGCGGGTGCCAGGGCTCTGATCGCGGCGCTGGCCGGTTGCCCAGGCGCTGACGGTGGCCAGCTTGCGACGCAGCGGCTCGATCTTGCGGATGCCGCAGCATTCGCCATGGCCATCCTTGTAGAAGCTGAACAGGCCCTTTTCCTTGACGAATGGGTCGAGCTTGGCGCGGTCCGGGCTTAGGATCTCGATCGGCAGGTTGTACTGCTCGCGAACCTGGTCGATGAAGCGGTAGGTTTCCGGGTGCAGGCGACCGGTGTCGAGGCTGAACACCTTGACTTGCTTGTTCAGCTTCCAGGCCATGTCGACCAGCACCACGTCCTCGGCACCGCTGAAGGAGATCCACAGGTCGTCGCCGAAGTGTTCGAAGGCGAGCTTGAGAATGTCCTGCGGGGACTTGCTGGCATAGGTCGCGGCCAGGGCGGCGACGTCGAAGGGTTGGCTCATCAGGCGGTTTCCATCGTGTGTATGGCGCTGTGCGCTCGTAATGGGTCGATGGTAACAAAAAATGGCGGGGTAGACGGGCTCGAATAGGTGACGCCCGCTTTGCGGGCGGATCATCGGCTATAGCCCCTGCAAGGTCTCCATCAGCACCCGCACTTTGGCGATCGACTCCTCGTACTCGGCCTCCCACGCCGAATCAGCCACCACCGCGCCACCGCCCCAGCAACTGACCTGACCCTCCTTGACCAGCAGGCTGCGGATGGCGATCGAGCTGTCCATCTCGCCGCGCACGTCGAGGTATAGCAGCGAGCCGCAGTACAGGGCCCGGCGTGTCGGCTCCAGTTCATCGATGATCTGCATGGCACGGATCTTCGGAGCCCCGGTGATCGAGCCGCCGGGAAAACTGCCGGCGATCAGGTCCAGTGCATCCTTGTCGGCGGCCAGGCGCCCGGTGACGCTGCTGACCAGGTGGTGGACGTTGGGGTAGCTCTCGAGGCTGAACAGCTCCGGCACCTTCACCGAGCCGATCTCGCAGGTACGGCCGATGTCGTTGCGCAACAGGTCAACGATCATCAGGTTCTCCGAGCGGTCCTTGGTGCTGGCTTGCAGCTCGCGGGCGTTGCGCAGGTCTTGCTCCGGGTCTGTCGAGCGTGGTCGGGTGCCCTTGATCGGGCGGGTCTCGACGTCGCCCTGGCTGACGCGGATGAAGCGCTCCGGCGAAAAGCTCAGCAGCGCGCTGTCGGGGCTCAGTTGCTGGAAGCCCGAGAACGGCGTCGGGCAGGCGCTGCGCAGCGCCTGGTAGGCGTGCCACGGATCGCCCTGGCAGGGGGCGCGAAAGCGCTGCGTGAGGTTGATCTGGTAGCAGTCGCCGGCGTGGATATAGCGTTGTACCTGATCGAAGGCTGCGTGGTACTGCTCGGCACGAAGGTCGCCCTGCATTGGAGACAGCAGCTTGAAGGTTCCGCTGAGTGGCGCGTCATCCTCCTCGAACAGGCGGATCAGGCGCTGGCGTTCGCTGTCGGCCAAGGCGGGATGGAACACCAATTGGCTGGTGCGCAGTTGATGGTCGGTGATGGCGGCCCAGGCGTACAGGCCCAGTTGCGCATCGGGCAGGCCGAGGTCGTCTGTCGCCTGCTGCGGTAGATGCTCCAGTCGCCTGCCGAAGTCATAGCTCAGGTAGCCGATCAGTCCGCCGGCGAACGGCAGTTCGCTATCGTCGGGCAGTGTAGCCTCGCCGAGTCCTGCCAGGGCCTGGCGCAGCCGCTGCAGATAGTGTTCACCGCTTTCGCCGTCCTGCGCTTGCAGTTGTTGCAGTGGCCAGGCACTGAACAGGTCGAAGCGCCCGCGCTCGGCGACCGGGCGGGCGCTGTCGAGCAGGATGGCGCCGGGGGCCAGGCGCAAGCGGCTGAAGTAGTGCGCAGGGTCGGGCTGGTAGGGCAGGGGGTGCAGCGTACAGGTCGGCATCGGAATGGACGGCGATGAAAAATCAAGGACGGGGATTGTAGGCCGCTGTAGGAAAAGTGCCTAGCACCAGTTGGAGCAGGCCGCCCCTGCTGGGACGGCCTGTGCTGGCATCACTGCTGGACGACATGCCCGAACAGCCCCTGAGCCACTCGCACGCGGGTCTCGGCATCTTCGCTGATACCGTCCTTGGCCAGCGCCTCGATATGCGCCTCGACGGCGTGGGTACGCTGGGTCAGGCCGCAGTCATTGGCGATCTGGATGTTAAGGCCGGGGCGGGCGTTGAGCTCAAGGATCAGCGGGCCCTTGTCCTGGTCCAGCACCATGTCCACGCCGATGTAGCCCAGCCCGCACAGCTCGTAGCAGCTGGCAGCCAGCTTCATGAAACCGTCCCAGTTCGGCAACTGCACGCCATCCACTGCGTTGGTGGTGTCCGGGTGTTTGCTGATGATCCGGTTCAGCCAAGTGCCGCGCAGGGTGACGCCGGTGGCGAGGTCCACGCCGACGCCGATCGCGCCCTGGTGCAGGTTGGCCTTGCCGCCGGACTGGCGGGTCGGCAGGCGCAGCATGGCCATCACCGGGTAGCCCATCAGCACGATGATGCGGATGTCGGGTACACCTTCGTAGCTGATGCTCTTGAAGATCTGGTCTGGGGTGACGCGGTACTCGATCAGGGCGCGGTCGCGGTGCCCACCCAGCGAATACAGCCCGGTGAGGATGCTCGAGATCTGGTGCTCGATTTCCTCATGGCTGATGATCTTGCCCGAGACCGTGCGGTAACGGTCCTCGAAGCGGTCGGCGACCACCAGGATGCCATCGCCGCCAGCGCCCTGCGCCGGCTTGATGACGAAGTCGCTGCGCCCGCCGATGATCTCGTCGAGCTTCTCGATCTCTTTTTCGGTTTCGATGATGCCGTACATCTCCGGCACATGGATGCCGGCCGCCAGTGCGCGCTCCTTGGTGATGATCTTGTCGTCGACGATCGGGTACAGGTGGCGCTTGTTGTACTTCAGGACATAGTCCGCGTTGCGCCGGTTGATACCCATGATGCCCCGGGCCTCCAGGGCTTTCCACGTCTTGATCAGTCCGAACATCAGGCGTCAGCCTTCTTCAGGAATGCCTTGAAGCGAACGAGCTCGGTCAGGCGGTAGCCGCGGTAGCGACCCATCGCCAGCATGAAGCCCACCAGGATCAGCAGCACGGCCGGGAAGGTGAAGACGAAGTACACGGCTTCCGGCACGGTCATCAGCAGGTGCGCCAGGGAGGCTGCGAACAGGGTGCCGACGGCGACTTTCATTGCATGGCCGCCGCCACGTTCTTCCCAGGTGATCGACAGGCGCTCGATGGTCATGGTCAGGATCACCATCGGGAACAGTGCCACCGACAGCCCGCGTTCCAGGCCCAGCTTGTGGCTGAACAGGCTGATCGCGGCGATCAGCACCACGACGAAGGTCAGCACCACCGACAGGCGCGGCAGCATCTGCAGCTTCAGGTGTTCAAGATAGGAGCGCAGCGAAAGGCCCAGGGCGGTGATCACCGTGAACAGCACGATGCCGAAGCCCAACTGCGTTTCGCGGAAGGCCAGGGCAATCAGCACCGGAGTGAAGGTGCCGAGGGTCTGAATGCCGATCAGGTTGCGCAGTACGAGGATGACCAGCACGCCGATCGGGATCATCACCATGATCATGAAGGTCTGCTGGGTTTGCAGCGGCAGGCCGTACAGGGAGTACTCGAGGAAGTCGGCGTCGGTGTTCTCGTCGGTCAGCTTGGCCAGGCGGATGGCGTTCATCTCGCTGTTGTTCATGCTGAAGGTGACGGTGGCCTTCTTGCCGCCATCGACGGTGATCAGGTTTTCATCGCCGGTCCACCACAGCAGGCGGTCATTGGGCAGGCCCTGCTCGCCGGTTTCCGGGTTGAAGTACAGCCAGGCGTTGCCGTTGAAGCTGCGCAGCCACAGTTCAGGGCTTTGCGGGGTGTCGGCAACCAGGCGGATGGTGTGGACCTTTTCCATCGGCACGTGGGCGATCGACAGCAGCAGGTCGATGACCTGGGCTTTCTTCATGGGGGAGTTGTCGCCGGCCAGCAGCAGCTTGGCGTTGTCATCGTTGGGGTTGTTGACGCGCTTGATGGTCTCGCTGACGAAGGTCTCGACGTCGGCAGAGTGCTGGCGGATCGGTGCCATCAGCGCTTCGGCGGCAATTTTCTCGGGGCCTTCGACCGCCAGGCTGTCACGGAAGGTCGGGCCCTTGATCTTGGCTTTTTCGGTGCTGTAGCGCTTGGTCAGGACCAGGCGGTAGTAGAGGGTCTGATTGCCGCTGGCGCGGCGAGCCGACCAGGTGACCTTGCGATTGCCATCGGTGCGATTGACGCTGACCCCGTAGTTGTTGGAGATGAAGCTCTCGTTGAGGCTCACGTAGTCGCGGTTCAGCGGCGGCACGAACATCTGGATCTTTACCGGGTCCTTGGGACTGGCAACGAACTCGACCTTGGCGTCGATGTTCCACAGGTCGTCGGTCTCGTCTTCGGTTACCGGGATGCCCAGGATGAAGATCTGGTAGCAGGTGACCGTCACGCCCAGCAGCACCAGGATGGTGATCAGGACTTTCAGGTGCAGGGTAAGAGAGCGCATCGGAATTACTCTACTTTGGGAGCTTCGGTGGCACAGGCAGGTTTGCCGGCCGCGTATTTGAGGCTGGGGTCGACCAGCGCGTCGAAGTGCTTGAGTGCCTCGGAGCCGATCAGCAGCGGGAACTGGAAGGCGCTGCGGTCGGTAAGATTGACTTCGATGGTGCGCAGGGCCTGGCCCATGCAGATGTTCAGTTCGATCACCGGGCGGGCGGTGTAGGCCTTGCCTTCGTCCGGATTGTAGTCACCGGCGCGCCGCTTGATCTTGCTCACGCGGGCCAGTGGGCGTTCGATGGGGTGCTTGTGGGCGGCGTCGATGGCCAGGTAGAAACGCACCCAGCTTTCGCCGTCGCGCTTGAAGCGCTTGATGTCGCGCGCGCTGAGCGAGGCGGTCTTGGCGCCGGTGTCGAGCTTGGCGGCCACTTCAAGGTCAAGATCGCCCAGGCGGGCGTACTCGTTCAGGCCGTACACGGTCTTTTCGGCCGCATGGCCAAGCGCCGGCAGCAAAGCGAGGCTGAACAACAGTGAATAAAACGTGGGTCTCATAGTCCTGGCGCGGTGCTGTTTGTGTTCGGGGCAGGGCGCAAGCGCCTCGTTCATCTGTCAACAGCATGAAATGATGACAGGCACACTATCCGTAATCCTTGGGAAGCGCGGCATTCTATCACGCCGACGTCTTGACGCCAGCGCGCTGCGATCTGACCGCGGCAGCGTGGGGTAAGTTCGTTATTAGACAATTGTCGACAATGTTGTTTTTGTCTTTGACTGCGCACCTTTATTTGGCTAGTTTTGGCGCTACCAACTTACAAGGTGTCGACAATCATGCTGGAAGCCCCCCAGGCCCTCGCACCGGTTGCAGATGATTCCGAAACGCTTTCAGAGAATGTCTTTCGGCGCATCCAGGCGGCCATCGTGAAGGGGGATATCGCCCCGGGCAGCAAGATTTCCGAGCCGGAGCTGGCCCGCACCTACGGCATCAGCCGCGGTCCGCTGCGCGAGGCCATTCATCGACTGGAGGGCCAGCGCCTGCTGGTGCGTGTGCCGCATGTCGGTGCGCGGGTGGTATCGCTCAACCATGCCGAGCTGATCGAGCTGTACGAAATCCGCGAATCGCTCGAAGGCATGGCCTGCAGGCTCGCCGCTGAACGCATGAGCGTGGCCCAGATCGACGAACTGCGCCAAGTGCTCGATACCCACGAGCGCGATGCGGCATTCCAGGCCGGGCTTGGCTACTACCAACAGGAAGGCGATTTCGACTTCCACTATCGGATCATCCAGGGCAGCGGCAACCAGACCCTGGTCAAGATGCTGTGCGGCGAGCTGTACCAGCTGGTGCGCATGTACCGCATCCAGTTCTCGGCCACCCCCAACCGTCCGCGCCAGGCTTTCGCCGAACACCACCGCATACTCGATGCCATCGCCGACCGTGACGGCGAGCTGGCCGAACTCCTGATGCGCCGCCATATCGGTGCGTCCAAGCGCAATATCGAGCGTCACTACCAGGACGCCCACAACAACAGCCCACGAGGTGAGTCATGACTGTGAAGAGCACCCCCGGTCAGCGTTTTCGCGACGCCGTAGCCGCCGAGCATCCGCTGCAGGTAGTCGGAGCGATCAACGCCAACCACGCGCTGCTGGCCAAGCGCGCCGGGTTCAAGGCCATCTACCTGTCCGGTGGCGGGGTCGCTGCCGGCTCCCTGGGGCTGCCGGACCTGGGCATCAGCGGGCTGGACGACGTGCTGACCGATGTTCGCCGGATCACCGATGTGTGCGACCTGCCGCTGCTGGTGGATGTCGACACCGGCTTTGGTGCCTCGGCGTTCAACGTCGCCCGCACGGTGCGCTCGATGTGCAAGTTCGGCGCCGCGGCCATTCACATCGAGGACCAGGTCGGCGCCAAGCGCTGTGGTCATCGGCCGAACAAGGAGATCGTCTCGCAGCAGGAGATGGTCGACCGGATCAAGGCAGCGGTGGATGCGCGCACTGACGACAGCTTCGTGATCATGGCACGTACCGACGCCCTGGCGGTGGAAGGCTTGAATGCGGCATTGGACCGTGCCGAGGCGTGCATCGAGGCCGGCGCCGACATGATCTTCCCCGAAGCCATCACCGAGCTGCAGATGTACAAGACCTTCGCCGACCGGGTGAAGGCGCCGATCCTGGCCAATATCACCGAGTTCGGTGCCACGCCGCTGTACACCACCGACGAGCTGGCGTCGGTCGATGTATCGCTGGTGCTGTACCCACTGTCGGCGTTTCGCGCCATGAACAAGGCTGCCGAGAACGTCTACGCCGCCCTGCGCCGCGACGGTACGCAGAAGAATGTGATCGACACCATGCAGACCCGCATGGAGCTCTACGATGCCATTGGTTATCACGCGTTCGAGCAGAGCCTCGATGCGCTGTTTGCGCAGAAGAAAGGGTAAGCCATGCCGGCGGTATCGGCCCCGTCGCGGGGCAAGCCCGCTCCCACAAGGGTCAGGCACTCCTCTGTGGGAGCGGGCTTGTCCCGCGATGGGGCCGGTGCGATCGCTGCAGATTAGCCAGAAAGACTTCATAACAAATTCAAGAAAGGAGAAACACCATGGCCGAAGCAAAAGTACTCAGTGGTGCCGGCCTGCGTGGCCAGGTGGCCGGGCAGACCGCGCTGTCGACCGTGGGCCAGGCCGGAGCCGGCCTGACCTATCGTGGCTACGACGTGCGCGACCTGGCCGCTGGCGCCGAGTTCGAGGAAGTCGCCTACCTGCTGCTCTATGGTGAGCTGCCGAGCAAGGCCGAGCTGGATGACTACAAACACAAGCTCAAGGGCCTGCGCGACCTGCCGCAAGCGCTCAAGGAAGTGCTCGAGCGCATCCCGCGCGACGCCCATCCGATGGACGTGATGCGCACAGGCTGCTCGGTGCTCGGAACCCTGGAGCCGGAGCTGACCTTCGAGGCCCAGCGCGACAAGACCGATCGCCTGCTGGCACTGTTCCCGGCGGTGATGTGCTACTGGTACCGCTTCACCCACCACGGCGTGCGCATCGACTGCAGCAGCGACGAGGACACCCTCGGTGGCCACTTCCTGCACCTGCTGCACGGCAAGAAGCCGAGCGAGCTGCACGTGAAGGTGATGAACGTCTCGCTGATCCTTTACGCCGAGCACGAATTCAACGCCTCGACCTTCACTGCGCGGGTCTGTGCCTCGACCCTGTCGGACCTGTACTCCTGCGTCACGGCCGCCATCGGCTCGCTGCGCGGCCCGTTGCACGGTGGTGCCAACGAGGCGGCGATGGAGCTGATCGAGCGCTTCCAGAGTCCGCAGGAGGCGACCGCCGAGCTGCTGCGCATGCTCGAGCGCAAGGACAAGATCATGGGCTTCGGCCACGCCATCTACAAAGAGTCCGACCCGCGCAACGAGGTGATCAAGGGCTGGTCGAAGCAGTTGGCCGACGAGGTGGGCGACAAGGTCCTGTACCCGGTATCCGAGGCCATCGACAAGACCATGTGGGAGCAGAAGCGCTTGTTCCCCAACGCCGATTTCTACCATGCCTCGGCGTACCATTTCATGGGCATCCCGACCAAGCTGTTCACCCCGATCTTCGTCTGCTCGCGCCTGACCGGCTGGGCGGCGCACGTGTTCGAGCAGCGCGCCAACAACCGCATCATTCGTCCGAGCGCCGAGTACACCGGCGTCGAGCAGCGCCAGTTCGTGCCGATCGACAAGCGCTGAGTAGATATAGAGAGGCAACCCGTTTCCCTGTGGGAGCGGGCTTGCCCGCGAATGCGTCCGTTCGGGCAACCGCTGCGCACCTGCTGACGCATTCGCGGGCAAGCCCGCTCCCACAGGGGCGGTGAAACCTTCCGAATCCTGTGAACGAGCCTGATTCCATGATGAACACCGCATACCGCAAGAACCTGCCAGGCACTGCCCTGGACTACTTCGACACCCGCGCGGCGGTCGAGGCCATCAAGCCCGGCGCCTACGACGGCCTTCCCTATACCTCCCGCGTGCTCGCCGAAAACCTGGTACGCCGCTGCGATCCGGCCACCCTCGACGCCTCGCTCGGACAATTGATCGAGCGCAAGCGCGACCTCGACTTCCCCTGGTTCCCGGCGCGCGTGGTGTGCCACGACATTCTCGGCCAGACCGCCCTGGTCGACCTGGCGGGCCTGCGTGATGCCATCGCCGACAAGGGCGGCGATCCGGCGCAGGTCAATCCAGTGGTGCCGGTGCAATTGATCGTCGACCACTCGCTGGCCGTGGAGTGCGGCGGTTTCGATCCGCAAGCATTCGAGAAGAACCGCGCCATCGAAGACCGTCGCAACGAAGACCGTTTCCACTTCATCAACTGGACCAAGCAGGCGTTCAAGAACGTCGACGTGATCCAGCCGGGCAACGGCATCATGCACCAGATCAACCTGGAGAAGATGTCGCCAGTGATCCACAGCGATCACGGCGTGGCCTACCCGGATACTTGCGTCGGCACCGACAGTCACACACCGCATGTGGACGCCCTGGGCGTGATCGCCATCGGCGTGGGTGGCCTTGAGGCCGAGAACGTCATGCTCGGTCGCGCCTCGTGGATGCGCCTGCCGGAAATCGTCGGCGTCGAGCTGACCGGTCGACTGGCGCCGAACATCACCGCTACCGACCTGGTACTGGCTTTGACCGAGTTCCTGCGCAAGCAGAAAGTGGTTGGCGCGTACCTCGAATTCCATGGCGAGGGTGCCCGGGCGCTGACCCTGGGCGACCGTGCCACCATTTCCAACATGGCACCTGAATACGGCGCCACTGCGGCGATGTTCGCCATCGACCAGCAGACCATCGACTACCTGCGCCTGACCGGTCGTGACGACCAGCAGGTGCAACTGGTCGAGACCTACGCCAAGGTCGCCGGCCTTTGGGCCGACAGCCTGGCCAAGGCCGAATACGAGCGCACGCTGACCTTCGACCTGTCGAGTGTGGTGCGCAACATGGCCGGCCCGTCCAACCCGCACGCCCGCGTGGCGACCAGCGATCTGGCGGCAAAGGGCATTGCCGGGGCTTGGGAAGAAGTGCCGGGGCAGATGCCCGATGGTGCGGTGATCATCGCCGCCATCACCAGTTGCACCAACACCAGCAACCCGCGCAACGTCATCGCCGCCGGCCTGCTGGCGCGCAACGCCAACCGGCTCGGCCTGGTGCGCAAACCCTGGGTCAAGTCCTCGCTGGCGCCGGGCTCCAAGGCGGTACAGCTGTATCTGAAAGAGGCCGGCCTGGAACAGGAACTCGAGCAGTTGGGCTTCGGTATCGTCGCCTTCGCCTGCACCACCTGCAATGGCATGTCTGGTGCACTGGATCCGGTGATCCAGCAGGAGATCATTGACCGTGATCTCTATGCCACAGCAGTGCTTTCGGGCAACCGCAACTTCGACGGGCGTATCCATCCCTACGCCAAGCAGGCATTCCTGGCGTCGCCGCCGCTGGTGGTGGCCTATGCCATCGCCGGCACCATCCGCTTCGATATCGAGAAGGATGTGCTGGGCGTGGTCGATGGCAAGGAAATCCGCCTGAAGGATATCTGGCCGAGCGACGAAGAGATCGATGCCGTTGTGCGTGCTTCGGTCAAGCCCGAGCAGTTCCGCCAGGTGTACATCCCGATGTTCACCATCGAGGAAGACAAGGGGCCGAAGGTTGCGCCGTTGTACGAATGGCGCCCGATGAGCACCTATATTCGTCGTCCCCCTTACTGGGAAGGCGCCCTGGCCGGCGAGCGCACCCTGCGCGGCATGCGTCCGCTGGCGGTGCTGCCCGACAACATCACCACCGACCACCTGTCGCCGTCGAACGCCATCATGCTCGACAGCGCGGCGGGCGAGTACCTGGCGAAGATGGGCCTGCCAGAGGAGGACTTCAACTCCTACGCCACCCACCGCGGCGACCACCTCACCGCGCAGCGCGCGACCTTCGCCAACCCCAAGCTGTTCAACGAGATGGTGCGCAAGGAAGACGGCAGCGTGAAGCAGGGCTCGCTGGCGCGTATCGAGCCGGAAGGCAAGGTGACGCGCATGTGGGAGGCGATCGAGACCTACATGGCGCGCAAGCAGCCGCTGATCATTGTCGCCGGCGCTGACTACGGCCAGGGCTCGTCGCGGGACTGGGCGGCCAAGGGCGTGCGTCTGGCGGGCGTCGAGGCGATCGTCGCCGAAGGCTTCGAGCGCATCCACCGCACCAACCTGATCGGCATGGGTGTGTTGCCGCTGGAGTTCCAGCCGGGCACAACGCGCGTGACCCTGGGCCTGGACGGCAGCGAGACCTACGATGTGGTCGGTGCGCGCACGCCGCGCGCAACCCTGACGCTGGTGGTGACCCGCCGCAATGGCGAGCGTGTCGAAGTGCCGGTGACCTGCCGTCTGGACACCGCTGAAGAAGTGTCGATCTACGAGGCGGGCGGGGTGCTGCAGCGCTTTGCCCAGGACTTCCTCGAAGCGACGGCCTAATGACCTGAACCCCGCCTTTACCCTGTAGGGCGGGCTTGGCCCGCGATTGCGTCAGCAGGAGCAATAACGCTGTCTGTTCTGACGCCATCGCGGGGCAAGCCCGCTCCCACAGGGGGGGTGTGGGGCCTTGAAGGATGAGTGCTCATGGCATCTGTAGCGCAAGTGAAAATCCCCGCCACCTACATCCGTGGTGGCACCAGCAAGGGCGTGTTCTTCCGCCTGCAAGACCTTCCCGAGCGCGCCCAGGTGCCAGGCCCTGCGCGCGATGCCTTGCTGTTGCGGGTGATCGGCAGCCCCGACCCCTATGCCAAGCAGATCGACGGCATGGGCGGTGCGACCTCCAGCACCAGCAAGACCGTGATTCTTTCGCCAAGCAGCAAGGCCGATCACGATGTCGACTACCTGTTCGGCCAGGTCGCCATCGACAAGGCGTTCGTCGACTGGAGCGGCAACTGCGGCAACCTCTCGGCGGCCGTAGGTTCGTTCGCCATCGCCAGTGGCCTGGTGGACCCGGCACGCATCCCGCGCAACGGCATGGCGACCGTGCGCATCTGGCAGGCCAATATCGGCAAGACCATCATTGCTCATGTACCGATCACTGAGGGTGAGGTGCAGGAAACCGGCGACTTCGAGCTCGATGGCGTGACCTTCCCGGCGGCCGAAGTCCAACTGGAGTTCCTCGACCCTGCAGCCGATGAAGACGGCGAGGGCGGCGGGGCGATGTTCCCTACCGGCAACCTGGTTGACGACCTCGAGGTGCCAGGTGTCGGCACGTTCAAGGCGACCCTGATCAATGCGGGTATCCCGACCATCTTCGTCAATGCCGCCGACATCGGTTACACCGGAACCGAGCTTCAGGATGCGATCAATGGCGATGCCGCCGCGCTGGCGCGTTTCGAGACCATCCGCGCCCATGGCGCGGTGCGTATGGGCCTGATCGAGCACATCGACCAGGCCGCCGGCCGCCAGCACACGCCGAAGGTCGCTTTCGTCGCGCCTGCTACGTCGTATACCGCTTCCAGCGGCAAGGCTGTGGCGGCGAGCGATATCGATCTGGTGGTGCGGGCGCTATCCATGGGCAAGTTGCATCACGCGATGATGGGGACGGCGGCGGTGGCCATTGGCACGGCGGCGGCGATTCCCGGCACTCTGGTGAACCTGGCGGCCGGTGGAGGAGAGCGTAGCGCGGTGCGTTTCGGTCACCCGTCCGGGACGTTGCGGGTGGGCGCCGAGGCGCGGAAGGCGGAGGGTGAGTGGACGGTGACCAAGGCCATCATGAGCCGCAGTGCGCGGGTGTTGATGGAAGGGTGGGTGAGGGTGCCTGGCGACGCCTTCTAGGCCTCCAGCCTGCGCCTCACCTGTGTGTAGAGCAACTGTCTTGCTCAAAAATCTGAGGCCTGCCCAATCCCGGTGGGAGCAACTGTCTTGCTCAAAATCTAAAGACCAGCCCAATCCCCTGTGGGAGCGGGCTTGTCCCGCGAACACGGGCGTAGCCCGTGCCAGGCAGCGCGGTGT